>JBJTAU010000098.1:0-16731 GCA_046090965.1 Limisphaerales bacterium
TTCCAACGCTTCCGCCGCCCCTTCAGGGCGGCGGTCTATTCGGCGTTCAAACCCAGGGTAGCGCTGGCGCGCCACCCTGGGCTGTATTCCGATGCCCCGTTGGGGCATGGCCTCAGGAGATATGCGCGCCTTGGGTCTCGACATACACCGCATAGACCGAGGTGCTGGCGGTCATGAAGAGGCGGTTCCGCTTCGCACCGCCGAAGCAGACGTTCGAGCAAATCTCCGGCAGCAGAATCTGCCCGATGCGCTGCCCGTCCGTGCCGGCGAAGATGTGGACGCCGTCGTAGCCCGCGCCCACCCAGCCCGCGCTGGACCACACGTTGCCCTCGGTGTCGCAGCGGATGCCGTCGGAGAAGCCCGCGTCCTCGACCTCCTTGCCATCCTGCTTGAACTTCAACTTCATCGAAGTGAACTCCTTTCCGTTCTTCAGCTTCCTCCCGTCCACGTCCCACACCTTGATGTTCTTTGGCGCACTGTCGTAATGGCTCGCGCCGGTGTCGGCCACGTAGAGTTTCTTGTAGTCGGGTGAGAAGCAGAGGCCGTTCGGTTTGAAGATTTCGTCCGTGACCTTCTCGATCTTGCCGGACTTGCCATCAATCACATACACCGCCTCCTTCTGGTGCGGCTGGACCGTCGAGGACTTCACGCGCTCGCCCTCGTAGTTCATCAAGCCGCCGTAGCCGGGGTCGGTGAACCAGATGTCGCCGGTGTTGGGATGCACCACGAGGTCGTTCGGCGCGTTGAAGGGCTTGCCGCCGAACTTGTCCGCCAGCACGGAGACGGTGCCGTTGTGCTCGTGGCGCACGACGCGTCGCGTGAGGTGCTCGCAGGAAAGCTGGCGGCCTTCGTAGTCGAAGGTGTTGCCGTTGGTGTTGTTGACCGGGTTGCGGAAGGTGCTGACGTGGCCGTCCTCTTCCAGCCAGCGCTGCTGGATGTTGTTCGGAATGTCGCTCCAGAGCAGATAACGGCCCACGGCATTCCACGCCGGGCCTTCGGTCCACATGGTGTTTGCGCCATGCCAGATGCGCTGGATGGGCGTGTTGCCGAGCTTGGCCTTGAAGCGCTTGTCGAGCGAGATGATGTCCGGGTCCGGGTAGCGCGTGGGAATCTTGCCGGTCCAATCGCGGTCAGCGGCGGCGGCAACGCCCGCGACCGTGGTGGCGGCAGCAGTGAGGAAGGAACGGCGGGAGAGGGAGGAATCGGTGTTCATAGTGTGGTGCCGTGGAGAGAGTGGAAAGCCGGCGCGGACGTGGCAAGGAAAAGGTGGTCGAAGTGACGCATCTGAACCGCCTCGGGTAGCACCCGCCTCCGGCGGGGCGCGGCGGGCGTCCCGCCCGACGCAACGGCGCAGTGCGTGAGGATGCGTGCAATGTGACCAAAACGGCAACGGCTGGCACAGCTTGTGACATCCCTTCCAAGGCCCGCTCTCAAGACCGTCGCAGCCCTCGTGCCGGGCGGGACGCCCAACACGACCCGCCAGAGGCGGGTGCTACCCAATCACGGCTGGAAGTTCCGGTGTTTCGGGTCGCCGGCGGCTTCGAGGTAGGCGAGGAGATCGAGGATTTGTTCGAGACGCAGGCCGTTGAGCAGGCCGCTGGGCATGGGCGAAACGTCCGAGACGCGGCGCTCGCGGATGCTCGTGAGCGGCACCTCGACGAGCTTTTCCTCCAGCGGGTTCGGGCGGACGAAGAGCTTGCCGCCTTCCTCGCGTTCAATCGCGCCGCTCACCACATCGCCATCGGTCAGGAGCAGGCGCGGCTGGCGGAACTTCTCATCAATCACCGCGCTCGGCTCAAGGATGTGGAAGAGCAAATCCCGCCGGCTGAAGCGCGCGCCGACGGCCAGCAGCTCGGGGCCGATGACGCTGTTCGGAAACGCGGGGTCGTTGCTGACGCGGTGGCAGTGGACGCACTGCGCAGCGACAAGCGCGGTGCGCGCGCCTGCGTGGCTGCGACCGTTGCCAACTTCGGCGAGGCGCGGTTCGAGATCGGCGAGCTTCCAATCCTTCACGAAGCGCGGCGGCGCGACGGCGGGTAGATCGGCTTTTGCGGCGGACGCGGTTTGATTACCGACGCTGCGGCCGAGCGCGGTGCGCTCCTCCGGCGTGAGCGAGGCGAGGAGTTCCTTGCGGACGTTCGCGATGGACGTGAAGTAGGTGCGCCCGCCGGGCAGGCGCTCGGCGCGGTCGAGCGCGTCGAAGACGGCGCGGCGCGCGTCGGGCGTCCAGCCGTCGCGGGCGTAGCGGAGGTAGAACGGGTAGAGCAGCAAGTCCTCGCTCGCGGTCGCGGCGCGCAGCAGCGGCACGGTCTTGGCCACGACCTGCGGCGAGCGCAGATAGACCAGCAGCTCGACGAGCATCTGGTTCACGCGCGGGCTGGGGTTTGGGTAGAGTGGTTCAAGCCAATTCAAGGAGGCTTGGCGGTGCGCTTCGGTTGGCGTGCCGAACCTGATACCACTGAGTGAAAGCAAGCGGAGGGTCGTGATTAGCTGTTCCTCGGTGAAAGTAGGATAAACCGCATTCGTTTTCGTTAGCCCAAATTCCAGCATGATCCGAAGCGCATGTTGCGAACGCTCCCCAACCACATATGACTGGCTGGTGTGTTTGAGGTGTGCAAACCACGGAGGAGTGGACACGTTGAATTGCTTGGCTGAGAGGTCTGATTTGGAAACATCAAACACCAGCCCACGCGGCACTGCACGGAAGCGGTCCTCGGGGGGTGCTTCGGTATGAAATCGCTCCAGTTGCCTTTGATGGAGAAATTGAACGGCATGACTCATCCAAGGTGAGTTTTCCTGTAACGCGGTAACAAGTGTCTGCACCAGCTTCTTTGGGTGCGCCTCGTCCTTGTCGTGTTCTGCCCAACTGATTGTCGGCATCTGCTCCAACGCTTGGCGTCGCTTGATGGCGTCAGGCATCGGCTCTTTCGCAGCAGCCAATTGCTCCTGCCCAATAGCTGTCACCCGATACAGCCCCGACTGCGTTCCTCTGCCTCCGGTCGTGAACCACATCGCCCCGTCTGGCCCGATGCACGCGTCGGTCACGTTCATCGGGCGGCCACCGACGAAGAGTTCGCTCGTGCCGGTGTAGCTCGCGCCTTGTGGCGTCATGTGGACCGCGAGAATTCTTCCGTAAGCCCAGTCGCAGAGGAAGAGGGCCCTTTGATACTGCGCCGGGAACTTCGCGCCGTGGCCGAAGATGACGCCGGTGGGCGAGGCGAGGCCGATGTCCACCACGCTCGGCAGCGTGTCGGGATACCATGCGGGCCAGCGCCCGGTGCCGCGCCGCCAGCCGAAGTCCGCGCCGGGCACGACGTGCAGGACGCGGTTGGGCATATACCACGGGCAGCCCACGTCCCACTCCATGTCGGCATCGAAGGTGAAGAGGTCGCCGTGCTCGTTGAAGGCGATGTCCAGCGGGTTGCGCAGGCCACCGGCCCAGAGCTGCACCTCGCTGCCGTCGGGCTTCATGCGCAGGATGTGGCCGGCGGGCAAGACCACGTCGCCATCGAACATGCCCGCGTCCCACGGGCACGGGATGAGGCGGTCGTGCGCGAAGTTTTTCAGCGGTGAATTGGTGGAAAGGTTCTTGGGCAGGTGAACGTTGTTGCCGTGCGCAATCCACAGCCAGCCGTCGGGGCCAAGCTTCAGGTGGTTGCGCCCGTGGCCGACGCCGCCGTCGGTCTTGAGCAGTTCGGTAAGCTCGTCGAACTGGCCGGTGCCCTTGGTGTCGCGCAGGCGGACGAGGGTCTTGGAGTTGTTCGCGTTCGCGTAGAGCGCGCCGTGGGCGTAGAGCAGGCCGCGACATTCGAGGAGCGTGTCGTTGATGACTTCGACCTTTGAGACCCCAGCCGAATCGAGTGACAACCGCAGCAACCCCTTCTTCTCCCGCGCCAGCGTGAGCCGGCCCTGCGGATCGAAGGCCAGCGCGATCCACGAACCCTCCTCCGGCAGCGCGCTGCGGACGAGCTCGGCCTTGAAGCCGGGCAGCAGCGTGTAGGTGGCCGGGTCCGTGGCGGCGGTGCCCGCGCGGGCGAGCGTCCAACTGTTGTAGGCGTCCACCATCTTGTCGGGCGCGAAGGGATTGGCCTTCGCGTCTGTGTCCACGCGACCGAGGCTGCGAGCGGGTGCGAGTGCGGTCTCCGTCACGCTAGCGGACCAGTTCGTGTCCGAGATGACCCACTGCTGACGTGCAAGGTCCGCGTTGAGTTCGAGCAGCACGGCGACCTTGGCGGGGCCGCCCGGGTTCACCGCGCGCAGGCTGAGGATGTTGTTGCCCGGCTTCAACTGGCCGGTGACATCAAAGCCCGTGGGGTTCGTCGCGCCGGAGATTTCGCCAACGCGCGCACCGTTGAGGAAGGCCTCCATCCGCCCCTCGCACGCGCCGAGCAGGACGGATTTTAGCAGCGGCGACGGCGCGGTGAACTCACGGCGGAAAAAGACGGGTTGGTTCGGCTGCGCGCGCGTGTCGGTGATCCATTCGGGCACGGGCGGGCGGTTGACGACTTGCGCCGAGGAATGCTGGACGAGGGCACAGCCGAGCAGGGTTGCTAGTAGCAGGCGGAGAACGGGCTTCACACGGCGAGTAAAGCGGCGGAGTGCCGCAGCGTCAACGTGGGGCGTGCCCGTGTAGGAAACGGCGTGAGGAGTCTCACGCTTTCGGCATCCGATCAGAGACTCCTCACGTCGTCTCCTACTTCGCGATCACGGCGTCAGCTTCGCCACCGTTTGACCGCGATGGAAGGTGATGCGCTTGGCGTTCCAACTGGCGAGGAGCATGCCGTTGCTGCCAGTAGCGAGGTAGTGATAGGTCAAACCGTTCGTGGCCAGACCGGCGACGGGCGGGCCGGTGCGCGAAATCTCCCGAGACATCAGCAGCTCCGACACCGTGCCCTCGAAGCCGTCCACCGTGACCTTGTCACCGACGCGCATCGCACCGGCGACAACGGGTGCCGGCGGACGCGTGGCGGCCAGTGGCCGCATCAGTTGCCAGTTGGTGCCCCGGCCTTGCACGCGGACGGCCAGCAGGTTGGTCTGCCCGCTGTCGTCGGTGACTTGGTAATGATGCGTGTCCCACTGAGCGTTGACCTTGGTGAAGCCGGTCACGCGATGGGTGATGACTCGATACGATTGGCCATCGAGGACGATGCTCGTGCCGACGGTGAGTGGCGGCGGTGGCGCGGGCTGCGGTTGCACGACGGGGGGTGCCGGAGGTCTCGTAAACGAACCCCGTGTGACCGTGTAACGCGGCCCGGAGCTGCACGAGCGGAAGAGGAAGAGGCCGCCCAAGCCCAACACGAGCAGCGTGACCAGCGTGCCGACGTTCCACCCGCCACCCGAACCGCCGGAACTCATCGCGCTGCTTCCCGAAACCTTCCGGAACGAAGTCGGCGTCAGGCGCAGCGCCTGGGCCACCATTTCGGGGTGCAACTGCATCCCGCGATAGTATTCCACCTCGTCACCGCTCCAGCTCACCACCCACATCTTGCCGCCGGCCTCGGCGTTGAAGTATTGCGCCACGTCGCCCACGGAAACCCAGTCGGGAGCCTTGCCCTCGATGAAGTGAACCCGGGACTCGTCCACGACGGTGACTTCGGCGGACACGCCATCAATGTCCACGCGGTCGCCGACTTTCTTCAGGCCGGCTTCGCGCGCCGTCAGGGGCTTCGCGGGCGTCAGTTCAGTGAAGAGCCGCCATTGCTGCGCGCCGTAAACCTCTTCGCAGACGAGCATCGCGATGCGGTCGGAGCCGTCGCTGAGGTAGAACTCGTTCCAGTAGTAAGTTTCGCCCGCGTCCTCCATGCCCATCACAACGCGCGCGATGATGGTGTAGGCCTTGCCGGCGAAGGAGCCGGACATGCCGACGCGGATGGGCGTGGGGTTGGCGGTGTTCATGCGCTCAGTTGAAGTAGTGCGGCACGAAGCGGCTGAGGTTCCCGGTGATGCGGCGCGTGTCCTCGCGGATGCCCAGGCCGGCGGCCGCGTGGTCCACGACCCACACGCCGAAGATGGGATGGTTGCCGGCGAAGTCCCGCTGCGGCGCGAGCGCCTGATACACGTAGCCTTCCGTGCCGTAGTCGCCGCCGACTTCCTCGGCGATGTGACCTCCGCGCACGAGCGTGACGTTCGCGCCTTCGCGACTGAGCTTCGGTTTCTTGACGAAGTTTTGGCCCAGCGGCTCAGGCGCTTCGTAGGCGGGCAGAAGATTCGGATGGCCGGGGAAAAGTTCCCACAGAATCGGCAGCAGCCCCTTGTTGCTCAGAAGCATCTTCCATGTCGGCTCGATGAAGCGTGTCGTCTCGCGCGCGAGGTGCACGCCAAACTCCTCATGCCAGAGCCATTCCCACGGATAGAGCTTGAAGCACTGCGCGATGGGCGCGTCCGCGAGATCCACGAAGCCCGCGCCGTTCCAGCCGATGTCCTCGACATGAACGAACTGCGTGGCCACGCCCGCTTGCTCGGCGGTGTCGCGCAAGTAGAGCACGGTCTGCTCGTCCTCGAGGTGATCCTTGATGGCGCTGAAGTGAAGGGCCTTGCCGCCCCAGCGCTGCCACGCGGCGATGAGCCGCTCGTGAATGGAGTTGAACTGGTCGCTGGCCGGGCGCGTGTCTTGCAGCCAGAACCACTGGACCACGGCGGCTTCGAGCAGCGCAGTCGGCGTGTCGGCGTTGTATTCGAGCAGCTTCGGCGGCGACTTGCTGTCGAAGGCGAAATCGAAACGGCCATACACACTGAAGTCATCGCGCTCCCAGCTCGCGAGAATTGCGGGCACGGCAGCGGCGGGGATGCCGAGGCGGTCCCACCAGCCGTGTTGGATGACCGCGTCGGCGGCCTCGATGCAGAGGTGGTGCAAGGTGTTCGCCGCATGCTCCAGCGCGGCGACTTCGTCCGCGGCCAACTCGTAGCAGGCGGATTCGTCCCAATAAGGCCCGTGCGCGTGCGAGTGATAGTTGAGGCCGATCTGCTCGACCTTCGCCGGCCAGTCCGCGCGTGGCGTGGTGAAGTGGCGCGTCATCAGGAGCCGATGCTTCCCCAGCCGCCGCCCCAGGAGTGCGACGTGCTGCCGAAGCCGCTGCGGGTGCTCGTGGTGCTGCTTTGCACCGGCGGCTTGGGTTGCTTGGCGAGCGCGGCGGCGACTTCTTCCGGCAGTGGCGTCGAGATATTCGTGATGCTCTGGTGCGGTTGGTCGCTCCACAGGCCGCCGTGGAAATACTGTTTCCGGTCCGGGTCGAAGTGGTTGTAGCGGTGGACGAACCAGCCGCGGTAGGGCGCGTGGTAGAAGCCCGCGTAGGGCAGGTGATGGTCGTTGGTGAAGGCGTTGCCTTGGAGCGCGTAGGCCCCGTGGCTGCCGATCTGGCCCGAGGACTCGCCAACGGAGAACGCGGCCGTCGAGAGGCCGCCCAGCAGCACCAACCGGATGTGTTGGCTTCGTTTCACCGGATGCCTCAACCCATGATGGCCGCCGCGACGATCAGGCAGACGCCCAGGATGACTGCCGCCGCGATGATGGCGACGGCGACGTTCTTGTTCTCCAGGATTTCCTTGTGCAGGTCGCCGGGCGTGAACTTGTCGAACAGCCGGTAGCCCGCGATGGCGGTGACGATGCCGACGAGCGCGAACACGACCATCGAGAAGAGCGCCTCCGGCAAGGGCGCGCCGCGCACCGACAAGGCACCGGTGGATTCGGCGGCGGCGGCAAGAGTTGGGACAGCCACCAGGGCGAGTAGGAGACGAATGGATTTATGCATAGCGATTCAGAGGTCAGGCGGCAGGTTGGCGGGAGGTGAAAGCAGCGTCAATCACGCGCGCAGTCTGGCCGCTCCGGACACGCGCGCAAACTACAAGCTCGGTCCGGGTTTGGAGCGCATCGCCTCCGGCAAGTGCGCGCGGATGGCCTCGATGCGGCGGCGGTTCACGCCCAAATCGCTGTGGCCCACGCGCGAGGCGGAGCGCACGTGGATCGTGTTGGTTGTCGCGTCGAGGTGGAATTCCACGTCGTCCACGAAACGGAAGACGAGGCTGCGGAACTCGAAGTGGAGGTAGTTTTCCTTGTCCGTGATGAGGCGGCTGCGCGGGAGCAGCGCGGCGGTTTGGCGCAACTCCTCCTTCGCCGCGCCCACCGAGCGGTCCAGCGCGAAGGGTGCGATGGCGTGGCGTGGGTCGGTCGCCTGGCTGCTGACGCAGTTGGGCGAGTCGGGGCAAGGAGCGAGCTTGCCGCCCGTGAGGCCGAGGTTGGTTGGCGCAGTGCCAGTCATCGAAAGCAACGCGAGCACCGCCACCGCGATTACCACGGCCCGCGCGAGCCGCAGGACGATGCGTTTGACCAACGGTGGCTCGGTGGGCGCGGTCATCCGCGCACGGGCCGGTTGCGGTGCAGGCTCGGGTAAAAGCGCTTGTGGATGTCGAGCAGACGCGAGAGCTCGACGTTCGGGTCCGGGTGGTCGTCCACGCGCAGGTCAATGAAGCGGTCGGAGACGCGCCCGTAGCCGCCCTTCTCGCGGACGACGAGCAGCGCGGAGGATTGGCGGCCGCGCGTGTCGCCGCCTTGGCCTTCGCCCGCGTGCAGCGCAGCGACGAGCCAGTCAGCAAGCTGGCTGCCTTCCGTTTGCTGGGCTTTCTGGTAGGCGGCGGCCATCGCCTGCACCACGGCTTCGCCCGCGAGGAGGTTGCCCTGCACGGCGAAGTTCGGACGCACGATATGGCCGGCCCAGGCATTGCACTTCGCGCCGGTGTGGCTCGCGGCGCGGCCTTGCGCGTCCACGATGCCGAGTTGGCGGGCGTCGCGACCCTCGTCGGTCTCGGTGAGCAAACGCACCGCTTGTTCGGGTGAACTGCCGTTGGCCAGCAGGTCCAGCCCGCGCGGGCCGTAAGTGATGTTCGCCGACGACTGCGTGGCAATCGCGCCGCCGCCTGCCCGCGCCCACGGCACGACGGTCCCGACGCCGAAGAACTTGCTCTGCACGGCCACGCCGAGGTCGCCGCTTGCGGGATCGAAGGCGACGATGGAGTAGGTGGCGACGGGAGGATGCTCGGAGTTCATGTTCGGTCAGGCGAGCCACTCGCGCAGCACGCGGAGGTCTTGCTGCATCTTCGCGATCATCGGCTTGCCTTCGCCGTAATCGTATTCGTGGTGTTGCGAGATGGGGCCGTTGAACGAGGACTTCTTCAGCCACGCGAAGAAGCTCTTGTTCACCATGCCTTCGCCGAGCGGGCACCATTCGGCCTTCCAGCCTTTGTCGCCCTTCTTCCACGCGAAGTCCTTCACGAACACGGCGGTGAAGTGCGGCTCCATCAAGCGCGCGGTGGAGGGCCACGAGTAGCCGCCCTCGATCGTGGCGTGACCGATGTCGAAGCACGCGCCGACGAGCTTCGGGTCCAGCTCGCGCACGAGCTGCCAGATGTCCCAGACGGGCGCGCCCACGTAGTCCGCGCCGGAGTGGTTTTGGAAACCGGCCTGCAAGCCCAGCTCCTTGTTGAGCGCGACCAAGTCCCGCAGTTCGGCGCGAATCTCGTCGAGCTGTGCGGGGATGGGCTTGTCCTTCGCGTATTTCCAGAACGAGAGCCGATAGCGTTTGATGCCGAGCTTCGCGGCGGTGCGAAGGACTTTCTCGGTGAATGGTTGCGCAACGTTCTTCACGTCGGTCGTGATGAGGTGAACCGCCTTGCCACGTTGGCGCAGCGCCGCGACGAGCTTGGGCAAGTCCTCCTCCACGCGCTCGGGCAGCACCTGACCCTTCGCGCGCACCGGACACTCGATGCCATCCCAGCCGATCTCCGCAACCGTGTCAGCCGTCTGCTCGGGGCCGAGGGTTTGAAAGGGCTTGCTGAAGCCGATGATGGGCCAGCGCGGCGCGGGGGCGGCGGCGGGCAAGGATGGCGCGAGGGCAGCGAGCGCGGCCGTCGCGGTGACGTGCGCGAAGCGGCGGCGGGACAACGGGGCAGGGTGCATGATGGGCGGTGGCTCGATGGGTGAATTCTGCGCGGTGAGGTGGACATTGCAAGCCGGTTGAGTTGGGGTGGGCTCCCGCGCCTCGTTTTTCCGTGCAATCCGCCGGCCCACGCCTCCGAACCCTTCACTCGCCATCTCGACACCCGGCCAGTGGACCCGATGCGGGTAGCTGTCCTCAGCCCGCCGTCGCCTACCCGGATGCCACTGCCCCTCGGCGGCGCGGTGAGGACACCGCGCCCTACCAGCACTGTCATATCCGCGCCTATCCGCGTGATTCGCGGGCAAGCAATTCCCTGCTCAACCCTCAACTCCTCAACCCTCAACCAACAAAACATCATGCCCCGTCTCACTGAATCTGAACGGCTCACGATGGTGGACGCCCACATTGGCCACTGGCTCGAAGCCAACACGCTGGCCGGCGGCCCGGTCGTCATCAACCTCAACACCGCCCCGCCCAGCACCTTCGCCCTCGCCGCGCTGCAAGCCCTGCGCGAAGGCTACGAGGACAAGACCGATGAAATCCTAGAACTCGTCGAGACCATCCTCCCCGCCCTGCGCTCGGAGCGCGACACGCTCTTCGGCCCCAACGCCACGGAAGTGACCGGCACCTGGTATTGGCTCACGCAATACAAGGCCAACGTCCAGTCCTGGCTCGGCCCCAAGCACGCGCTGTCCAAAGTCGTCCCGAACCTCGGCGAGGTCACGCCGGGCGACTACCAGAAAATCATCCAGCGCTTCGTGGACCATTGGGAGCGCGTGAACGCCGCCGGCAACGCGATGCTGCTGGGCACCTTGACCCTGGCAAACCTGACGACGAAGCGGAATGACATGGAGGCCAAGAACAAGGAAATCCGCAACGCGGAGCTGTCCCTGGCGACCAGCCGCGAGGAGCGTGAAGACCTCTTCGGCGACCAGCCGGACGACGAGCGCGAGGACGCGAGCATCATCGCGCGCCTGCTCCAGTATCATGCCCTCATCCCGGTGAAGTTCCCCGGCCAGCCCATCGCCGCGAGCCTGCCCCGCATCTTCCCGGACGAGAGCGGTCCCGCGCCGCTGCGCTACAACTGGCGCGACCTGGGCGGCGGCCAGCTCAAGACGTGGGTGCGCGACCCCGGCTTTGCGACCGGCATTGTGCTGTTCCTGCGCGAAGGCGCGGTGGAGCAGGAGAAGCCCTTCGTCCCCGGCGTGACCGGCGACATCACCGCGCAGACGTGGAGCGGGGTCACGATGGTGGGCGAACTGGACCGGCTCGAACTGCGCACCACCGACGGCCACACCCTGGCCCGGGGCGTCCGCGACACGAACCTCGCGGAGCCGTGACCGGCGGACGGGCGACGACTTTTGAGCCGAACTCCGAAACGGAATCGCCGCGAAAGAGCGCAAAGCTCGCAAAGAGAGGAAGGCGGAGTCTTGGGGAGGCACGAAACTTTCCGGATCACGTTTCACACTCCCCAGGCCGTATCATTTGCGTTCATTCGCGGCCAACTTCGGAAGTCGGATTGAAATCACCGCTGGCGGCGGAGGAGGAGGTGATGCCGACAAAAAAAGAACCGGCGCGGACGTTGGTCCGCGCCGGGTTCCGCAAACGGGTCCGCGCTCAGTTGAGGTAGATCAGCTCATTGCTCATCAGGAGCGCCTGGGTGAGGCGTTCCCAGGCGTTGAAGGGATGGGTTTCCAATTTCGCCTTCACCGGGCCACTGAATTCCTGCTGGGCGTTCCAGACCATTTCGTCCGCGCCCTTGGCGCCGGGGAGATGGATGGTCGGAGCCCAACGGAAAGCGTCGTCATCGGAGGTGTGGCGGCTGGTGACAATGAAGTCGAGGGCTTCACCGCGCTTCACGGTGATGTTCTTCACGTTGGTGACCACGTCGGTGCCAGACGCCTGCCATTGGCCGAGCTGGCCGCCGGTGGCACGGGCGAGAAACGCCTCCACTCCGTCGCCGGTCTTGGCGTCGTGCTCGAGCTTGCCCTCGATGTTGATGACGCCGTCACGCGGTGCGATCCAGCGGCGGACGACGGAGTGTTTGCGGTCGCCGGGCACGCCGCCCACGGCGTTGAGCGAGACGGTGAAGGACATGGTGCGCAGGGCACTCAACGCGGGTGCGCCTTTGTCCTTCTTAGCGGGCTTGGGGGCGTCGGCCTTGCGGAGGTCAGCCTTGTCGGCGAGAACCCAGGAGTCGCGAATGAAAGCGGGCAGCGGCTCGAAGTTCAGGAGCTTCTTGGCGTCAGGGTCGTATTCGCCGTAGCCGTAGTGCCACGCGCGCAAATCCGCGCCGCCGGTGGCGGACTTGGCCTGCTGATCGGTGATAAAGTGTTGCGCGAGATTCAGCTCGGCGGTGGTGGGTGCGCGCTGGAAGAAGAGCTGATAGAGGAACTGGATTTTCTCCTCATCCTTCGCCCCGGAGAGCAGCTCGGGACGGCCGGCGACGTTGCGGGCTTGCTCGACGACAAAGCCGTTGTTCATCAGGTAGAGGGCCTGCAATGGCACGGTGGTGAGCACGCGGCTCGGCGAAGTCATGTCGGGGTTCGCGAAGTCGAAGATGCGGAAGGAGTCCGGGATTTTCGCGCGGTCGAGGAAGCCGTAGAGCGTGCGCCGGCCGGAGGAGTTCACGTCCATGTCCGAAGGGCCGCCGCGGTCGTCGAAGTGGTGTTTGCCGCCGAGGACCATGAGCGTGTCGCGCATGGCCTCGTAGACGAGGCGCTGCAAGTTTTGACGCCAGAAGAGGGAGTTGCCGGGGTCGAGCTTGGTGTTGGCGGCGTTGTCGAGCGTGACCTGCTGCCAGGTGGCGGAGAGCAGGATGAGCTTCTGCAGGCGCTTGACGCTCCAGCCGTCGGCCATGAAGCGCGACGCGACGAAGTCCAGGAGCTCCTGGTTTGACGGCGGGTCGGAGCGCAGGCCGAAGTCGCCGAGCGTGCGGACGATGGCGTCGCCGAAGTGCCAGTTCCAAACACGGTTGACGAAGACGCGGGCGGTGAGCGGATTCTCGGGGCTGGTGATTTCCTTCGCGAGATCAAGGCGACCGGAACCAGTCTTGAAGGCCTTGTCATCGGAGCCGCCGAAGATCTCGAGCCAGCGGCGTTTCACCACGGGCCCCTTGTTGGCTGGCTCGCCGCGGATCATGACGAAGGAATCCTTCGGCTTTTCGAGGTCGGTTAGGACCATCGCGCGCGGGGGACTGCCGGGGTGGTCGCGCTTGAGTTCGTCGAGCTTGGCGCGCTCCTGGGCTTCGGCGTTGTTGAGTTGCGCGCCAGCGACGCGGCGGAGGCTGGCGGCCGGGAGATAGATGGGCGTGCCCTTGCCTTCGTGAAGGAATTGATCCAGGGCCACCCGCGCGCCCTCGGGCGTCACGCCCTTGTCATGCAGCCGCTCGATCTCGCGGAAGAGTTTGCCGTAGCCCTCGGCCAGCGCCTCGATGCTCGCGGGCGCGGGGGTGAGGAGTTGGGCGACGAGTTCGTTGACGGACTTGTCGGCGGCGAGCTTCGCGGCGAGCGCGGGCACCTGAGCGGCAAACTCACCCTTGAGCGAAGCCAACGCGAGCCACGGTCCAAAGATCGCATCGTCCGGCTTCACCGAGTCTTTCAAATACTTGTCCCACTGTTCGGCGACCTCGAGGTCGAGGCCGCGTTTCTCGCGGACGGACTTGGCGGACTTGCCGAGCACGAGGGTGTCACGCGAGCCGAGGAGATACTTGTCCACGGAGTTGCGGAAGCCGTCGAGCAGCCGGTCCTCGACGACGTTCTTCGAGTTGGCGATGCGGGCGCGAAGCTCCTCCTCCTTCTTGAGGAATTCCTGATAGTCGGCCTCGGACTTGGGCTTGGCGAGCATCGGCTCCTCCGTCGGCTCGGTGGATGAAGTGAACACGCCGTGCAGCGCGTAGTAGTCCTTTTGCGAGACGGGGTCGAACTTGTGGTCGTGGCAGCGCGCGCACGCGGCGGTCACGCCCATGAGGCCCTGCGTGATGACGTCGATGCGGTCGTCGATGACCTCGTTGATGTTGCCCATGAAGCGCTTGCCGACGGTGAGGAAACCCAGCGCGGCCAGCGGCGTTTTGTTGTCCGCGGTGGCGAGGCGATCACCGGCGATCTGTTCGCGGATGAACTGGTCGTAAGGTTTGTCATCGGTGAAGGACTGGATGACCCAGTCGCGATAGGTCCAGGCGTAAGGATAGTTCGTGCGGTTCTTCGCGTTGTTGTTCCGATCGCCGCTGGTATCGGCGTAACGCGCGACGTCGAGCCAGTGGCGTCCCCACCGCTCACCGTAAGCGGGCGAAGCGAGCAGGCGGTCCACGACTTTCTCAAACGCGGTCGGGGAATTATCCGCGAGGAAGTCCGCGACTTCCTGGGGCGAGGGCGGCAAGCCGGTGAGATCAAAGGTCGCGCGGCGGAGGAGCGTGCGCTTGTCCGCCATCGGCGAGGGCGTGATGCCTTTGGCCTCAAGTTTCGCGAGCACGAAGCGGTCAACGTCGTTCTTCACCCACTTGCTGGCGTCCTTCAGCGTGGGCGTGGCCGGGGCCTGCACGGGCTTGTAGGCCCAGTGCTCACGGGCCTTGTCCCAGTCCACCTTGAGCGCGGCGACGGCTCCGGTGTTTTCGGTGCGCGGGTCAGGCGCGCCCATGCGGACCCAAGTCTCGAAGTCCGCAATGACACTCGCCGGGAGGCGGTCGCCCTTGGGCGGCATCATGTCGTCCGGGTTGGTGGACTTCATGTCCTTGATGAGGAGGCTTTTCTCCGGCTTGCCGGGGACGATGACGGGACCGCTGGAACCACCCTTGAACAGGCCATCCCGGCTGTCGACGTAGAGTCCGCCCTTGAGCTTCTCGGCCTTCGCGGAATGGCAACTGTAGCAATGCTCCGCCAGCACCGGGCGAATCTTCTTCTCGAAGAACGCGAGCTGGTCGGGGTCGAGCTTCGCGGGCGCAGCCACCACGGTGGTGGCGGACACGGCGGCGAGGAGGAGGAGTTGCGGCTTCATAACTGGAAATCTGGACGAACGGAGGCGGCGAAAAGCTACCGGAAAATCAGTGCGGCGATTGGTTTCTGCGGAACAAAAAAGCAGGGCAGGCGCGTGGCCTGCCCTGCTGCAAATCGGTTCATGGGGGGGCTCAATTGCAGTGTCGATCAGGCCTTGAGCATGTCCTTCACGACGCTGCCGTAAACATCCGTGAGGCGGAAGTCGCGGCCGTTGTAGCGGTAGGTGAGCTTCTCGTGGTCGAAGCCCAGCGCGTGCAGGATGGTCGCGTGCAGATCGTGGACGTGGACCTTGTTCTCGACGGCGTTGTAGCCGAACTCTTCGGTCGCGCCGTAAACTTGGCCGCCCTTGACGCCGCCGCCGGCGACCCAGGAGCAGAAACCCTTGTTGTGGTGATCGCGGCCCGGTTCACCGCGCTGGCCGCGGTCGTGGCGCGGCGTGCGGCCGAACTCACCGCCCCAGACGACGAGCGTGTCTTCGAGCATGCCGCGTTGCTTGAGATCCTTGAGCAAGGCGCCGATGGCTTGATCGCACTCGCCGGCCTTCTTGCGAAGGTTCGTGCCGACCGCCGTGTGGTGGTCCCAGCCACCATGCCACGTCTGCACGAAGCGCACGCCCTTCTCGACGAGGCGGCGAGCGACGAGCAACTGCCGGCCCTGCGCCGTGTCGCCGTAGAGGTCACGCACGCCCTGCGGTTCGCGCGAGATGTCGAAGGCGTCCGTCGCCTCGGTCTGCATCTGGTAAGCCAGCTCGAAGGATTGGATGCGGGACTCGAGGAGCGCTTCCTGACCGAGCTTCTCCTGATGCAGCTCGTTGAAAGACTTCACGAGGTCAAGCTGCTCGCGCTGGCGGGCGAGGCTTAGGTGCTGGTTTTTGATGTTCTCGATGATCTTCTCAACGGAGGCCGAGGGATTGTTGACGAGCGTGCCTTGATACGCGCCGGGCAGGAACGCCGCGCGCCAGTTCGACGCGCCACCGAGACCGCCGCCCAGCGCGATGAAGCCGGGCAAGTTCTGGTTCTCCGTGCCGAGACCGTAGGTGACCCACGAGCCCATCGAAGGCTTCACGAGGCGGCCCGCACCGGTGTTCATCATCAGGGTAGCGAACTCGTGCGCCGGGATGTCCGTGTTCATCGAGCGGACGACGCAGACCTCGTCGATCATCTCGCCGATGTGCGGCCAGATCTCGCTGACCTCGACGCCGGACTTGCCGCGCTTCTCGAACTTGAACTGGGTGGGCAGCGGCACGCCACCGATGGCGTCCACCTTCGCGTCGCCGGCCTTGGCGAGCGCGGGCTTGGGATCCCACGTGTCAATGTGCGAGGGGCCGCCCTGGGCGAAAATGTGGATGACGCGCTTGGCCGTGCCGGTGAAGTGCGGCTGCTTGGGCGCGAGCGGGTTGACCGCCGTGCTGGCCACGCCGCGCCCGGTGGAGCCGAGCAGCCAGGCGAGGCTCAGACCGCCCATGCCCTTTCCGAAGCGGTTGAGGAACTGGCGACGCGTGGCGCAGTGGTCGACGAGTTGCGTCTGATGCTGCTTGGGATCCATATGATCAGTTATTTTGAACGACGCCGCTGAACTCAGCAGCGGATGCACTTTTAACGCCCCACGCGATGACCGTATTCACCGCGTTCGGCAAGCACTGCAGCGACGGACGCGAGGCGTGGGAGGGAGGTTACGGCGTGGAGAAAAGGATTTTCAAAATCCTCAGCGCGTGTGTATCTCTGGCGCGTCGGTGGCCAGTGTAGCTCAGTGGTAGAGCAACGGTTTTGTAAACCGTCGGTCGTCGGTTCAAATCCGACAACTGGCTCCAC
>JBJTAU010000099.1:0-2944 GCA_046090965.1 Limisphaerales bacterium
GGTGCGTGGTGCGTGAGGCAAAGGGAGCGTCGGGTTTCACGCACCACGCACCACGCGCCACGGCGGCTCGGGAAAGGAATTGCGTCGCGTTTCCGGCTGCCGATACAGTCCGCGCATCCTAAGCGCCGGCGCGCTCAACTCAACGTTTTTGATGACCGACTGGAACATCCAAGGCCGCTCGCACGCCTGCCAGGCCTGCGAGAAGCCCTTCACCAACAAGCAGGCCTACCACACGCTGCTGGCTTTCGACCGGCACGAACTCGCGCGACAGGATGTGTGCGAGGCGTGCTGGACGGCGCAGTTCGCGGAAGGCGCGAAGGACCGCAAGGGCTTCATCTCCCACTGGGTCGGCGAGTATGAGGCCCCGCCCGCCGCGCCCCCGGACGCCCTCCACACGGAGCCCGCCGAGACACTCCTGCGCAAGCTGACGGAGAAGAACGACCCGCAGTATCGCGCCGCCGCCTACATCTTGGCCGTGATGCTGGAGCGGAAAAAAATTCTCAAGGTGAAGGCACAGTTGAAGGAGAACGGCGTGCGCATCTTCGTCTATGAGCAGCCGAAGACGGGCGACGTGTTCACCATCTCCGATCCGGCACTGCAGCTCACCCAGCTCGAGGAAGTTCAGCGACAAGTCTCGGCCTTGATGGAAGGCGGTCTGGAAGCACCGGCGGAAGCCTCCACCTACATCACCCCGCCGGACCAACCGCCCGTCGCCGCACTGGGGGGAGTGAACGAGGAACGCGCGAAGTAAGCTCCGGCCTGTGTCCAAGCTCGACGAACTTCAGCACCGCCTCGGCCACCGGTTCCGTGACCCGACGCTCTTGCGGCTCGCCTTGACGCATCCCTCCATCTCGCACGAACAGGGCACGAGCACGGAACATAACCAGCGCCTCGAATACCTCGGCGACGCCGTGCTCCAGCTCGCGCTCTCTCGTGAGCTTTACGACCGCTACCCACACCGCGACGAGGGCCCGCTCACGAAAATCCGCGCCCAGCTCGTGAACCAGGGCTCGCTCGCGGAGCGAGGCCGCGCGCTGGGCCTGGGCGAGCACCTCATCCTCAGCCGCGGTGAGCAGCTCAACGGCGGCCGGGAGCGCCCCTCCATCCTGGCGGACGCCTTCGAGTCCATCCTCGGCGCGCTGTTCCTGGATGGCGGGTATGACGTCGCGCGCGCCTTCATCCTGCAATCCTTCCAGGACGAGTTCACCGGCATCGAGGCCGCCGCCACGGCGGACAACCCCAAGGGCGCGTTGCAGGAAATCCTTCAGGCCATCTCCAAAGAAGCCCCGCAGTATGAAGTCCTCTCCGCCACCGGACCGGACCACGACCGCAGCTTCGAATGCGCCGTGCGCTACCAGGGCGAGGAAATCGGACGCGGTCAGGGCAAGAGCAAGAAGATGGCGGAAAGCCAGGCCGCGGCGGCAGCGTTGGAGCGGATGCGGAAGAAGAACCAGCCGGCAGGTTGAAGCGCGCCGGCTCGAACGAGTCATGCGCGGCTCAACGAGGAGGACGCCCTCACTTCCATTTTCCCCCGAGGCGGTGCAGCGCGTCGCCGAGTTGATGGAGCTTCACCCACGCGCTGCTGCCGTCCACCTGCACGGGCGTCTCGGCATCCACCCGGCCGTCGGTGATCCAACGCAGCAGCACGGTCGCGGGCACGGGGCCGTAGTGCTTGCCGTCGCCGCCGATGATCCGGTAGTGACGCGCCAGGTCCACGAGGCGCTTGAGGTTTGGAATGGCATCCACCGGAACGGGCGGCGGCTGCGCGGGCGTGGCTGCCGGGGTGACTGAAGGGTTCGCTTCGGGAATTTTGGGCAGGCTGGTCTGGCCGACTTCGACATGCGACGCGGCCTCGCCGATCTTCAACTCCGGAAACTACATTTCAACAAGCGGCAGGACAGGCTTCAACTCAGACGCAGGGCGAACGGGCGCGAACTCGGTGGGCTGCGCCGTGCTGGAGGTCGCAGTGGCCAGGGTCTGGTAGCCGTTGACGAGCAGTTCGAGCCGGCCAGTCGTGATGTCCAGGAGCGCCCCGTGCACTGGGACGCGCGGGCCGATGAGGTGACTCGCGCGGATGTGCTCGACCGCCTTGAGGACGTTCTGGCGTTCGCTGGCGAAGAGACCGAAGTATTCCTGCAAGTTCTCCGGCATGGCGGAGCGCGCGATGCCGAGCGCGGCGAACTGGCCGAGCAGTTCCATCGTGCCGGTCTTGCGCACGAGGCAATCGCTGTGGCCGAGGACGAGGATTTCCTTACCGCCCTTCACCGCGCAGGCCAGCGCCAGCGAACGCATGGTGCTGCTCATGGGGCCGGTGATGATGTTGCCGGCGTTGCGCAGCCAGATGAAGTGCGACTCCGGCACGCCGAGGGCCTCGGGCACGAGGTGGTTGAGCCGCGCGTCAATGCAGGTGAGCGCGACCAACGGCAGTCCGTCGGTGAAGTCAGCGGGTGCCAGCGGCGGGGCCTGGCCGGCGGTGGCGTGGAGGTTCGCGTCGAGGATGGCGTCGAGCAGGCGCATGGCGGTGAAATTCCGAGCGCAGTGAAGCGCAGGCGGGAGAGCCGTTCAAGCGCCGATGTGGAAAGTCGGTAACGCGCGGGCGCGGCCGGTCAATTGCGCTTCTCTTGCTCGCTCTTGGTGGAGGAGGAACCGGAGTTGACCGGAGCCGAAGAAGGCTGGGGCGGCGGGCTGACGATCACGGTGGGGCGGGCGGGAGTCGCCGCCGGCGGTGCCACCGGAACGGCCGGCGCGGGAACGGTGACAGTCGGGCGCGGCGCGGCGGCTGGGTAGCTCGGCACCGTGGGTGCCGGGGCGTAGGTGGCAGCCGGTTGCGCCGCCGCGTGGGGACGGGAGGCGGCGACTGGCTGCACGGCGAGTTTCGCCGGGCTGGGCGTGGCGACCGGCGTGGACTGGGGCTTGGTGATTTCGCTGCGGGGGCCGGGCTGGC
>JBJTAU010000100.1:0-4441 GCA_046090965.1 Limisphaerales bacterium
GCTCTACGCCGACCACGACATGGCGGCGCGCGCGGAGGAAAACATGTTCTTCGTCGCCATGATGCAGGGTGCGGGCAACAAGGGTGTCACCGGCAAACTCATTCCCGACCGCACGCACGGCAGTATCGCGAGCAAGATTGAGGACCCCAGCGACCCGGCGCGCGTGGCGATCCTGGAATTCATCAAGGCCAACGCCGCGAAATAATTGCCGCCATGATCATCTACGGGACCGCCCTGCTCGCCGTGTGCCACCTGCTCGGCATCGTGCTGGGCGATTTGCTCGGCCGCTCGCTCGGCATGACAACCAACGTCGGCGGCGTCGGCATCGCGATGCTGCTGCTCATCGTGATGCGCGTGTGGCTCCACCGCCTCGGTGTGTTTAACGAGACCTCCGAGAAAGGCGTTCACTACTGGGGCGCGGTCTACATCCCCGTCGTCGTCGCGATGGCGATGCAGCAGAACGTCGTGTCCGCCTTGCGCGGCGGGCCGATGGCACTGCTCGCCGCCGTCGGCGCGGTGGGGTTGTGCTTCGGCTGCGTCGCTTTCATCAACCGTCGCGAGCCGCCGAGCGCCGAGGCGTCCCCTGACGCCAAGCCCGACTGACACATGGTGGAGATTTTGGAAAAAGCGGCTAAAGACAACTGCCTCGTCACGGCGTTTGCGCTGATCGGACTCGTGATGTTGGTGTCCGGGGTCATTGCGCAGAAGCTCACCTTCGGCCGCGTGCAAGGCTCGGCCATCGCCATCCTCATCGGCCTCGCGCTTGCGTGGGTCGGCGGGAAAGTTTCCGGCGGCAGCAAGGGCCTCGCGGACGTCGCGCTCTTCAGCGGCATCGGCCTCATGGGCGGCAATATGCTGCGCGACTTCGCCATCGTGGCGACGGCGTTTGAGGTGCATCCCGGGGAGGCGCGGCGCGCGGGCTGGATCGGCGCGGTCGCGCTGCTACTCGGCACGGTGCTGCCGTTCGTCGTCGGCGTGGGCGTCGCGCGCGCGTTCGGCTACACGGACGCCGTGAGCCTCACCACCATCGGCGCGGGCGCGGTCACATACATCGTCGGCCCGGTGACCGGCACGGCCATCGGCGCGAGTTCGGAAGTGATGGCATTGAGCATCGCGACCGGCGTCATCAAGGCCATCATCGTGATGGTCGCGACGCCGGCGGCGGCAAAGTTCATGCGCCTGAAAACGCCGCGCTCCGCGATGGTCTTCGGCGGCCTCGCCGGCACGGTGAGCGGCGTAAGCGCCGGCCTCGCCGCGACCGACCGCAAGCTCGTCCCCTACGGCGCGCTCGTCGCGACGTTTCACACGGGCCTCGGTTGCTTGATGGGCCCGTCGGTTTTGTTTTTCGCCGTGAAAGCCATTTTCGGAACTTGACCCAGGCCCGAACTCCCCCTCATCGCCCGCGCGCGGCACCACGCCAACAACGTCGCCTTTCGCACTGCGAAGACCTCGCGCACGTATCAAGAACTCCTCGACCGCTCGGCCACGCTCGCGTCGGCGTTGCTCGGCGAGGCGGCGGATTTGAACGAAGCGCGCGTAGCACTGCTTGTCGCGCCCGGTTTTGACTACGTCGCAGCGCAATGGGCCATTTGGCGAGCGGGCGGCATCAAGGTGCCCATCTGCCTCTCGGCTACCGAACCAGAGTGGGAGTATTCGCTCACGGACTCCGGCGTGAGCGCGGTTGTAGCTGATGCGCCGATGGCGGCGAAGATCGCGCCGCTTTGCCAGCGGCTAGGCGTGCGAGTGGTGTGCTTGGAGAACCACCAAGACACCAAGGCCACCAAGAGTGGGGATTTGGATGGAAGCTCTTCGTGCACTTCGTGTCTTGGTGGTTCAAAACCTCTCCCCGAAATTTCCCCCGACCGCCGCGCGATGATCCTCTACACCAGCGGCACGACGAGCAAACCCAAGGGCGTCGTCACCACGCACGCGAACATCCAGGCGCAGATTGAGAGCCTCGTGACCGCGTGGGAATGGAGCGCGGCTGACCGCATCCCGCTCTTTTTGCCGCTGCACCACATTCACGGCATCATCAACGTCACGAGCTGCGCGCTCTGGAGCAGCGCGACCATTGAGCCGTTCGCGAAGTTCGATGCCGCCACGATCCTCGACCGCGTGCGCGCCGACGCCTACACCCTCTTCATGGCCGTGCCGACGATTTACGTGAAGCTCATCCAAGCGCTCGAAGCCGCGTCGCCGGCGGATCGAGCGGCCTTCGTCGCGGGCTTCAAAAAAATGCGGCTCATGGTTTCCGGCTCGGCGGCGCTGCCCGCGAGCGTGCATGAGCAATGGACCGCGCTCACCGGCCAGAAACTTTTGGAACGCTACGGCATGACCGAGATCGGCATGGCCCTCTCGAATCCACTCCACGGCGAACGCCGCCCCGGCGCAGTGGGCGTGCCGTTGCCCGGCGTGGATGTGCGGCTCAAGGCGGAGTCGGGGAAAATCATCACCGGCGAGGACGAACCGGGCGAAATCCAAGTGCGCGGCCCCGGCGTCTTCCGCTCGTATTGGAATCGTCCCGAGGCGAGCGCGGAGTCCTTCGACGACGGCTGGTTCCGCACCGGCGACATGGCGGTGATCGAGCGCGGCTACTACCGCATCATGGGCCGGCTCTCCGTGGACATCATCAAGAGCGGCGGCTACAAGCTCAGCGCGCTGGAGATCGAGGCCGCGCTGCTCGAACATCCGGACATCCGCGAGTGCGCCGTCCTCGGCCTGCCCGACGACACCTGGGGCGAAGCCGTCACCGCCGTCGTTGTCCTGAAACTCGGCGCGTCGCTCGAACTCGCCGCGTTGCGCGAGTGGTGCAAAGGCCGCCTCTCCGTTTACAAAATTCCGCACCGCCTCCGCGTCGTCGCCGAACTCCCGCGCAACGCGATGGGCAAGGTCACCAAGCCCGCCGTGCGCGCTTTTTTCTCGTAACTCGCATCAGGCTCATGCGCACATTATCTAGAGCTTCCGGAACGATCGCAGTGCCGCTCTCGCACATCACTGCGGAGTGCGCGCTGCACCTCCGGCACCTCGCCGCGTGCGAAGGCGATTGGGCCCGATTCGCAGGAGACCCTAGCCCCGGACTGCGGCCATTTGTAGGCGGAGGCGTGGGGCTGCCCCCTAAGAAGGACAAATGACGGAGCAGAGATTTTTCGTCATTCAACCCGACTATTCATCACCATGAAACACACCATCATCACCACCACCCTTCTCGCAGTGTTGCTGCTGCCCGGTGCTGTCTCCGCGCAAAGCACCGCTGCGCTCAAGCAGGCGCTGACGTTCCACGCCTCGTTCGACCAGGGCTTCGATGCCGATTTCTCGCGCGGGGAAAAGGGCGCGCTTTCCCGCACCAAGCAAGGCACCGTCCCGCTCGCAGCGAACGAGGAACTCAAGCTCGTGCCCGACGGGCGCTTCGGCGGCGGACTGCACTTCACGAAGAAGGGCGCGACGCAGCCGCGTTTCAAGGGCGCGGGCGTGCTTGGCTACAACGACAAAAGCTGGAGCGCGTCCGTCTCCGTCTGGCTGCGGCTTGACCCGGACAAGGATTTGGAGCCGGGCTATTGCGACCCGGTGCAGATCGTCGGCGACGACACGAAGAAGGGTTTTATCTTCTTAGAATGGTCGAAGGACGAGACGCCGCGCGAGTTCCGCTTCGCCATCCGGCCGAAGGTCGAGCTGTGGAATCCCAACGGCCTCGACTGGGCGAAGATGACCGATGCCCAGCGCCCGGCGGTGAACCTCAAACGCGCGCCCTTCTCGCGCGAGGCTTGGACACACGCCGTCTTCACGCTGGAAAACGTGAACGACAAGGCGAAGAAGCCGGTGGGCAAGCTCTATCTCAACGGCAAGCTCATGGGCAAAATCGAAAACTGGGACCTCACGCTCGGTTGGAATCCTGACGCCGTGCAGCTCGTGCTGGGCGCGTCCTACGTCGGGCACATGGACGATCTCGCGGTTTTCAACCGTGCCCTCACGGATGCGGAGGTGAAGCAGCTCAACGGGCTGAAAACCGGTGTTCGGGAGTTGCATCCATGACCCTGATGAAGACGGTCCTTCCCCCCTGCTTCGCGCTATTCCTGCTACTGGGCCACTGTTTTGCCCAAGCCGCCAAGCCGCCGAAAGGCGAGCCAACCAACGCCGTCGAGGCCGCTGCGCAAAAGGCCAAAGCCGAGGCTGAGATTGAAGCTAAGTATCAGGCGCTCGTCGCGAGGCTGCCGCTGGAGCAGCAAGCGTGGGAGCGCGTGCTGCAGGACCAGCTCGGCGGATTTTATCTGCCGCTGCACAAGCGAGCGAAGATCGCCGGACAGTCCACGGCTTGGGACTTCGTGCAGGATGACCCGAAGCTGCCGCGCTGGCTTCGATGTGGCAGGAGCGTCTCGCCCACTCAGCCCCGGACAGCGACGCGCTGACTGGCGACCTCCGCGAGCGCAACGGCCCGGGCGTCCAC
>JBJTAU010000101.1:0-4993 GCA_046090965.1 Limisphaerales bacterium
GTTCTACATCGCGGCGGAGAAGGAGTTTCGCGGACGCGACGCGGAGACAGACGCGCTGCTCGGCGTCTGGGACGGCGTGTTGACCGACTTGGAAACCCATGTCGAGAACCTCGTCGGCATCGTGGACTGGGTGACGAAGCGCTGGCTCTACACACAGTTCCTCGCGGCGGAAAACCTGCCGTGGAACGACCCGTGGCTGCGGGCGCAGGACTTGGAATTCCACGCCGTGGACCCGGCGCGCAACCTCGCCTGGCCACTCGCGCGCACGCCGGAGCCGTGGGTGATTCCGCCCGGGGAGCAGCACGCCGCTCTGCTGACGCCCCCCGCCGACACCCGCGCCGCTGCGCGCAGCAGCCTCATGCACGCGCTGGCGGGGGAATCTTTCCGCTTCTTCGTGGACTGGGATGTAATCGACGCCGAGGGCACTGACTCGCTGCGCTTGCTCGACCCCTTCAATCCGAAAGCGCCCGACGCCACCGCTTGGCTCCGCCGTGGCGCGCGTCACCAGTCACGCGAGACGGCGAGCGAATGAGCTTCAGTGTGAGATGCGCGGCCACACCGCATCACGCCGATCCCAGAATGGTCGCCGATTAGGACCTGAGCCAGTGGGCGTCGTGTCGCCGCCGTCGTCCTTCAAGTCATCGCCGATGGACCAGAGCGTGAAGGAACCGTCCGCGTTGAGTCGTTAGCGCAGCGGCTTGCCGTCCAGCCAATCCACCGGCACGGCGGCTACGAACTCCGGCACCAGGTCCGCGAGCGCAGCGGGATAACGCCGGTGCCGCAGCCGAAAACGCTCCAGCGCCAGTGCGGTGATGGTCATTTCTCGTTCCGCCTCATAGCGGTGCAGCGTCGTGAAGATGCGGTCCATGTTCGGTGCCGCCATGCCGGAGAGAATCATCAACCTGCCCGGCCATGTGTAAAGAACCGACAGTTGCGCGCTGTTGGTGGCGAAGCGCGGGGCCGCCACCGCCCAGGAGCGGGTCTTTCCAAGTTGCCGAAGGGCATCGATGTGGCCCTGCATGTATCGGAGGTAGAAAAGTTCATCCGCCTCGGCCATGGAGGCCCGCCACGCCAGAGCCATGGCCTGCTCGCCCGCCTTATCCCACCCGACCGCGCCCGTGCCCATCACCGAGGAATACGACACTGTGCCGTTCCGCAGTTGAACGAAGAGGTCGTCCATCCAAACCCGCTCGAACTGTAATGCCGCGGTGGTCGCCGGCAGGAGGGTGAGCTTCTCCCAGCGCGCCTGATACGCGGCTAGTTGTGGTGCGGTGAGATTGGTCGCTTGCAGCGCGGACCAGGTGCAGGCTCCCGCCAAGCTACCGAGAGCGCTGCGAAACATTTGGCTAACCAGCGTGAAATCCTCGTCATGCCAAGCGGCGAGTTGAAGCAGCGCGGTCAGATCCGCATCTGCTGCCGCCGCGTCGCCCATGTGCAAATGAGCCGTGTGTGCCGCCGCCAGCCATTGCGCGATGGTGCGCTTCTCGACGTTATATCTCGGCATGCTCGTGCGCCGGTCGTAGTTCCAACCCGAGTCGCGGTCGGGCGTGGCCAGCAGCAAACGCAAGTCCGCGAGCACCGGCTCCATGCCAGCGAGATCCGACGCGAGTTGCTGCCATTCCTAGGGGCCATAGGAGCTCGGCAAATGACCACGTGCGGAGGATGTGCGGCCGGTGACAATGGATGCCCCCAGATTCGTTCGCATCCACGTGGCGAGCGCCAAGCCGTTGGTGAGCAGCTCTTGGTGCGACAGCGAGGAAACTCCGTGGCTCGAAGTTCCCAAGGCATTGCCCAAACGGACCAGATCTCCGAGCCGGTTCGTGCTCGACGGCTTCCGCCCCGCAAGCAGCTCCGCGATGGTGAACTTCTCGCCCTTCGTGCGCAGCTCGTCCTTCCACTGCTCGACCGAGGACGTGCCGCGCCTCGCCGACAGCAGGCCCATCACCACCGCCGCCAGCAGGAACGCCGCGACCAACAGGTAGAACTTGCGGTTGCTCGGTGCCGGCTTGATTTCGGCGTCGCTCATTGCTGGTTCAACCGAATGATCTTCCCAGGCCGTGTGCCGAGGTGCTTGTCGTCCTCAATCACCACAACTCCATTTACTACTACGAGCTTGAAGCCGACGGCGTATTGGTGCGGCTCCTTGAACGTGGCCTTGTCCACCACTTTCGCGGGGTCGATGACGACGAGGTCAGCCCATGCGCCTTCGCGGATAAGGCCGCGGTCCTTGAGCTGGAAGGTCGAGGCGGGCAGTGAACTCATGCGGCGCACGGCGTCTTCGAGGCGCAGCAGCTTCAGCTCGCGCACATACTCGCCGAGGACGGGGGCGTTGTTGCCGTAGCCGCGCGGGTGCGGCACGCCCTCGCCGAACTTCCGCACGCCGCTGTCGGAAGCGAACATGGTGTTCGGGTGCTTGGCGAACTCGCGCAGGTCGTCCTCACTCCTGCCGTGGAAGACGGCGGACGCGCCGCCCTGCCGCTCGATGTCGAGGATCAGCTCGATCTGATCGTCGAGCGAATCGTTGCCGCGTTTCATCTTCGCAGCTTCGACGACGTTGAGGCCGTTGAGCGATTTGTCTTTCGAGAAGTTGGCGATGACGGCGTAGCCGTAGTCGTCGCGCCCCTGCTTGTGAAGACTGCTCTTCATGCGCTTCACGATGTCGTCCTTTTTCTTCGGATCGCTGAGACGCTCGCGGAACTTCTCCGCGCCACCTTCGCGCGCCTCGTCGGGAATGAGCTGCGAGAGGCCAGTGCTGGACGCGGGATAAACATACTGGTCCTGTGTGATGTCGAGGCCGCTGGCGCGCGCGCCCTCGATGGCGGCGAAGACCTTGGGGGTCTGGCCCCAAGACGGCTTGCCGGTGAGTTTGATATGCGAGATGTGCCCGCGCGTGCCGCCTTCGCGGGCGATGCGGAATAGCTCGTCGAGCGCCTTGTAGATGCCTTCGCCCTCGCTCCTCATGTGGCTGGCGTAAATGCCACCGTGCGCGCCGGCAACCTTGGCCAACTCCACAATTTCCTCCGTCTTCGCGAACGTGCCGGGCAGGTAAATCAAGCCGGTCGCCAGACCGACCGCGCCGTCCTTCATCGCCTGCGCGACGTAGCTTTTCATCTTGGCCAACTCGGCGTCTGTCGGCGGGCGGAGGAACGAGCCGCCCATCGCCTGCTTGCGCACGGTGTTATGGCCGATGAGCGAGCAGACGTTAGGAGAGATGTTCGTGGCTTCGAGTTCCTTGAAGTAGTCGCCGAGGTTGAGGCGCGAGCCACCGCAGTTGCCCAGCACGAGGGTGGTCACGCCCATGCGGAGGAAGTTCTCGGCGAGCGGTTGATCCTCGATGCCCTCGGCGTGGGTGTGCGTGTCAATGAAGCCGGGCGCGACGACAAGGCCCTGCCCGTCCACGACGCGCTTCGCCGTTCCCGTGATGCGGCCCACGGCGGCGCTGCGCCCGGCCTTCACCGCGACGTCGGCGAAGACGGCGGGGTTGCCCGTGCCGTCGGCGACGCGCCCGCCGCGCAGGAGGAGATCGTAGTCTTGGGCGGAGGAGGAGAATTGAAACGCAAAAGCCAGCAGCGCGGCGAAGGAGATTTGTTGCACGTCGGTAATTAGCGTTGGTCAACGGGAAATGTCGAACCTTCGCTGCCCGCGTGGCGATCCTGTCACTCCACAAATCAACTTACGGAGCCGGGCTTGCTTCACCCGCGCGCGGGAACTACTTTCGCCCCGTCAGCACGCATGAATCCGTCGTCCGCGTCCGCCCCCTCCGCAGGTCCCGCCTCTCGCGCGACCCGGTCGTCGGCTCCCGCTGCCGCGCCGTGGATGGTGAGCAATTGGCAGGTGCCTGCCGCCGTTCTGAGCCTGCTGGTCATCGCTTCGTTGGATCTCGGCAAACGCGAGGACTTCCCCATCGCCGCGTTTTACGTCGCGCCCGTGCTGCTGGCGCTGTGGTCACAGAACAATCAACACGCGCTCTACACCGCTTACGCCGCGACTGGTCTGTCCGTGCTGGGCTTCATGCGTGGCCCACTCGGCGGGCCGCAGGAGGCCGAGATGGTCACCCGCGTTCTCTCCATCGCTATGGTCTGGCTGGCCGCCGCGCTCTCGCTGCAACGCTGGCGGCGGGAAAAAACTTTGGAGCGCGCCTTCTCCGACATGGAGCGCCGCGTGCGCGAACGCACCGACGAGCTCACCAACGCCACCGCCTCGCTCCAGTCCGAGATCGCTGACCGCAAAGAGAAGGAGGAACTGCTGCGGCATCTCTCTGGTCACTTGATGCAGGCGCAGGACCAGGAGCGCCGCCGCATCGCGCGCGAGTTGCACGACAACTCCGGCCAGACCCTCGCCGCCATCGCCGTGAACCTCTCGCGCATCGAAAACCTCGTCCCTGACGCACCGCCCAAGGTGAAGAACCTCGTCGCCGACACCGCCGCGATGGCCGAGCAGACCTCGCGCGAAATCCGCACTGTTTCCTACCTCAGGCACCCGCCGCTGCTCGACGAGGCGGGCCTGCTCGCCGCCATCAACTGGCTCGCCAACGGTTTCACCCAGCGCAGCGGCATCAAGGCCGAGGTGGATGCGCCCGCGACCTTCGACCGCCTCCCGGCCGACATCGAGGTCACCATCTTTCGCATCGTGCAGGAGACCTTGACCAACGTCGCGCGCCACTCCGGCAGTCCGACCGCCTTCATCAAGCTCACGCGCCAGCCCGGCGAAGTCGTCCTCACCGTGCGCGATGAGGGCAAGGGCATTCCCCCCGAGAAGCTGGAGAAAGTCCACGGCAATGTCTCCGCGCTGGGCGTCGGCGTGGCGGGCGTGTGGGAACGCGTCCGGCAGTTTGGCGGCGAACTCGAAATCAACTCAAACAGCCGCGGCACGACCGTGATGGTCGTCGTGCCGCTTCCGGAGGAACACCCATGAACCCACTCAAAATCCTGATCGCCGACGACCACGACATGGTGCGGACCGGCATGAAATCCCTGATGGAATACCATCCCGG
>JBJTAU010000102.1:0-2590 GCA_046090965.1 Limisphaerales bacterium
GGAAAAGGGAATGACCCCATCGTAATTGACGCACCGACGTTTTTCAAGTGTGGCGACACGTTTCCGAGCCGTTTGCGTTGCGGTCATTTGTTGGTTATCGTCTGATTTGCGAGATGCTGGAATTTTGGCTTCCCCCAACGAGTGTTGAGGTTTCAAGCGGCAGTAGGGTGTTTTTGGATTCTTTTCCGGATTTTTCGACCAGCGACCGAAACCTTCGGGGACTTGTTGCGTTGAATGGGTGTCACGTTGAGCCAATCACCCCTGGCAATGGATGGCCCCATGATCATCGCAATCTCCAAACCGCTCTTCCCCTGGGATGTCCTCGAAGATTCGCCGTCGCTTCGTTCCATTCGCGGTCTGCTCGAGGCAATTCCCGATCAGCCCTTGCTCGAATCGCTTCGCCACGCGCGCGGCAATGGCCGCGATGATTTTCCGATCCCCGCGCTGTGGGGCACGCTGCTGCTCGCCATCATCCTGCGTCACCCGTCCACCGATGCGTGCCTCGCGGATCTGCGACGCAACCCGGCGCTGCGGCTGCTCATCGGCATCGAAGCCGAAGACGAGGTGCCCGGACCGGACAACATGTCGCGATTCCTCACGACGCTCGGCGAGCAGCCGCACCTGGACCACTTGCGGAAAATCTTCGATGTCATGGTGACGCGGCTCGGCCTGGCCGTCGACGACCTGGGCGTGCACACCGCCGGCGATTCCACCGGCCTGGCGGGCCGGGCCGCGAGCAGCGAAAAACTGAAGGCCGCCGAACTCGCTCAGGGTCTGCCGCAACCCAGCGGCGGCCGCAAGGAATACAAGGATGACGACGGCACGGTCACCAAGGTCGTCGAATGGTTCGGCTACAAGCTGCACTTGCTCGTTGACGTGGCGCACGAAGTGACGCTCGCCTACCACATCACCGACACCAAGGCCGGCGACAACGAGCGTGTCGCTCCGCTGGTCGCTCAGGCGAAGGCGAATCTGCCGCCGGACCGAATCCAGACTCTTGCTTATGACAAGGCGGCCGACGACGGAGCCGTGCACGAGCTTCTGCACGAACAGGACATCAAGCCGGTCATTCAGAATCGCAACTTCAAACTTGAGGAACCGGAGAAAGTGGTGGGCGGCCGCACGCCGCTGAATGTCGTCTACGATCAGTCGGGCACGGTGTTCTGTTACGACAAGGTGAGCGAGCCGCCGGTGCGTCATCCGATGTCGTACATCGGCCGCGAACCGGAGCGCGGCACGCTGAAGTACCGCTGCCCCGCGCGGCACGAGGACTGGGACTGCCCCAGCGACGCGAAGTGCAACGGCGAAGGCGAGTCGCGTCTGGGCTACGGGATGACGGCTCGGGTGAAACAGGAACTGGACCTACGCCGATTTCCGAGCGTGCCGCGAGCGACGAAGTTGTTCGAGCGTCTGTACGCGGGCCGCACGTCCGTGGAACGTGTGAACGCTCGGCTGAAGATTTTTTGGGGCGTGGACGATGGCCAGGTGTATGGATCGCGTCGGTTCCACGGTCATGTGGGCGCCGTGATGGTGGTGCATCTTGCGTTCGCGACGTTGTTGGCGAAGACGGAACGAACGGACGCGACATGGGGCAAAATGGGACTGTCACCGATCGCGAAGGCGTTGAATCAACTCATCGAACGAAGGGACGGATTGGACCCGTCGAACCAGCCCCAGCCGGAGAAGCAGGAGGCGGGGCAACCGTCGCCGGTGTAACATCACTGCCGTTCCGCTTCACCAGACCGCCGAAAAGCACCACGCCGATCGGCGATCAAGGAATCCCTGCGCGCCGCACACGGACGACGCCGTTGTCACAGCCCATCGCAGAACGGCCAGCGGCCATCCCCTCGCTCCGCTCGCGGGCTCGGCAGCGAACGTCTCACAACGCAACAGGCTCGCGGCTGGACTTCGATCTTCGGACTTCGATTGTCCGCTATTTGACCGCTCGCAGCCGCTCCTTCGGGCTCATCCGACCAGAGCGTATTCAATCTTGAAAAAAGCGGACATGGTTTGCACTCTTGAAGTTACGCAAACAACCTTCGAGAGGAAACCATGTCCACTACCTTACTGTACAACATGTTCGGCATTCGCGGCTACCACTATCGACGCACCGATTACTTCGACGGGGCCGCCTCCTTCGTCGTCGAGCAGCCGCGCGAGAGGTATCGCTGTCCCCTGTGCGCTTCGGCGGCCGTCAACGCTCAGGGAAGCAAGGATCGGCAACTCCGCTCCCTGCCCAGCGGCGGCAAGCCCACGTTCATCCTCGTCAAGGTGCCGCGCGTCGTCTGCTTTCACTGCGAAGTCACGCGCCAGGTCAAAGTCCCGTTCGCCGATCCGATGCGGACGTACACCCATGCCTTCGAACGCTACGCCCTGGAACTTTCCCAGTTCGGCACCATCCAGGACGTGGCCGACCACCTCCAGGTCAGTTGGGACATCATCAAGGACATCCAGAAGCGGCATCTCGTCAAGAAGTTCAGCAAGCCCAAGCTCAAGAACCTCAAGGAAATCGCCATCGATGAGTTGCACATCGGCAAAGGAAACACCTACTTGACGCTGGTGCTGAATTTGCGCACCGGCGCGGTCGTCT
>JBJTAU010000103.1:0-10753 GCA_046090965.1 Limisphaerales bacterium
CGCTGCCAATGGCCTTGCCGTCGGCGGCGTTCCAGAGGTTGGCCGCGACGTTCGTGAGGCCGAGGCTGGCAAAGGTTTTGCCGTCGGGGCTGACTGCGAGTGCGGCAGTGGGCGCGCTGCCGGCCACGGTGCGCACGGCGCTGCCGTTCTCGGCGTTGAGCACCCGGACTACGCCGTCGGGGCCGCTGGCGAGGAACTGCGCGGGCGGCAACGCGGCGAGGTGCGTGATGGCTGCAGCGGCGGCGATGACCGGGCCGGGTTCGACCTTGCCGCCGGCGGCTTCGGGGAGCTTCCAAGTGAGCAGGTTCTTGTCGCCGTGCGCGGTGACGATGCGTTTGCCGTCGGGCAGCAGCGCGACGGACGTCACGTCATTGGTCGCGGTGACTTCGGCGAAGAGCGAGCCGTCGGCAAGGTTCCAGACGCGCGCGGTCTTGTCCGCGCCGGAGACAAGGCGCGCGGAGTTGGTGGCGAAGCCGATGGCCTTCACCGGGCTGGTGTGGCCGGAGAGCGTCTTGCCGGGCGTGAACGCGGGCAGGCTCCAGAGCTTGATGTCGTTGCCACTGGCGGCGGCGAGCCACTTGCCGTCGGGACTGGTGGCGAGGATTTCCGCTGCGCCGGGGAGGGTTTGCTTCTGCACGTTGGTCGGGCGCTGCCAGAGTTTGATCTCGCGGTAGCTGCCGGAGGCGAGGGTGTTACCGTCCGGGCTGAAAGCGAGCGCGTAGGTCATGTCGCGGTGCGCGACGCCGGGCCGGGCGTAGGTCTTGTCGGCGAGCAATGCGCCGTCGGTGAGGCGGCCGATGGCCGTGGCCGTGGGAATGTGAAAGAGGTGAATCTGGTTCGCGCGGCCGGCGGCGGCGAACTGGCCGTCCTCCGTCAGCGCGACGGCATAAATTGGATTCAGCCCCTCCGGCAACGGCTGCCAGACGATGGGGCCGCCGCCCTTCACCTCGCCGGTCGCGCCCTGATCAATCCACAGCTTGAGCAGCGCGAGCTCGTCGGGATTGAGGTTCTTCGCCCCGGCCTTGTTGCCGGCGGGCGGCATCGCCGGCTTGCTCAGGTGCGCGGCCACGCGGAAGAGCGAACTGCTCTCGGCCTTCTTGGGCTGGACCATTTTGCCGGTGTCACCGCCCTTGGCGATGGTCTGGGGCGTTTCCAAGTTCACGCCGTCCTCGCCCTTCTGCGAGTTGTGGCAGGAGAGGCAGTTGCGCCGGAGGATGGGCAGGATTTCCTTCTCGAAGTCCACCTTCGACGACCGCTTCGACTTGGCGATGGGCAGCGCTCCTTTGCTGGCATCCTCCTTCGGGGCCTCGGCGGCATGGGCCGGTGAGCTGGCGAACAAAGCGGCGGCGAGCGCGGGAAGCGCGGCAAATTTCAGTGAGCGTTCCATGATGTGAAATTGGTTAATCGAAAAGCCTGACGCGACGTGTGCGGAGAGTGTTCAGGAAGATTCGGTGCGGAGTGTCCGCGCGCGAATCAGTGGTCCGGTGACGCTGTGGCGAGGCTGCGCGCCAAGAAGTCCGCGAGGTGCAAGGTCTCGATGTGGCCGGCTCCGGCTTTGTCCAGGCCCGCGCGCATTTGGAGGAGGCAGCCGGGGTTCGTCGTGACGACACACGTCGCACCGGTCTTGAGGATGTTTTCGACCTTCCGGCGCTGGAGGCGCTCGGCCATTTCCGGCTCGGTGAGGTTGTAGCTGCCGGCGCTGCCGCAGCAGACGTCGCTCTCGGGCAGTTCGACGAAGTTCGCCCCGGCGACCGCGCGCACCAGCACGCGCGGCGGATGCGTGAGGCGCTGGGCGTGGGCGAGGTGGCAGGCGTCGTGGAAGGTCACTTTGATTGCCGATTGGCGATTGCCGATTGGCGATCGCTGATTGGCGATGGCTGATTGAAAGCCAGCAGCAACCAAGAACTCGCTCAAGTCTTTGACCTTCGCGCTGAAGGCGGCGGCGCGCGAATCATCTGGCAGGAGGTGATCGTATTCCTTGAGCGTCGAGCCGCAGCCGGCGGCGTTGATGATGATGGCGTCGAGCGGTTCGCGGGCGAAGGCGGCGAGGTTCGCGCGGGCGGCTTCGCGCGCGGCGGCGAGGTTGCCGCCGTGAGCGTGGAGGGCGCCGCAGCAGCCTTGGTCGCGCGGCGTGACGACGTCGTGGCCGGCGAGGTTGAGCAGGCGGATGGTGTTCTCGTTCGTCCGGCCAAACATCACGTTCATCACGCACCCACGGATGAAGCCGACCCGGCCGCGTCGTTGCCCGATGGCAGGCGAGGTTTCAGGCAGTTTGCCTTCGCTCATCTCCCTGGGCAGCAGGTCGAGCGAGTCACGGACGAACTGCGGGAAACGGTGTGCGGCGCCGGCGCGCTTGAGCAGTCGCGCGGGGAGGAAGGCCAGCTTGGTCAAGCCGGGGCTGGGGAAGATGCGCTCGATGAGGATGCGGCGGAGAAATTTTTGAAACGGGCTGCGCGTGTAATGGCGTTCGAGGTGGTCGCGGGTGGTTTCGAGGAGTTCGCCGTAGCGGACGCCGCTGGGACAGGCGGCTTCGCAGGCGCGGCAGCCGAGGCAGAGATCGAGGTGGCGCACAGCGGCATCGCCGAGCGGGAGACGGCCGTCCTGCACAGCGCGCATGAGGTAGATGCGGCCGCGCGGCGAATCGTTTTCGTTGCCGGTCTCCAAGTAGGTCGGGCACGAACCGAGGCAGATGCCGCAGTGGATGCAAGCGAGCGACTTTTGCTCGTCGAGAAACGGTTCGGTAGCGGCAGTCACAACGGGGCCTCCGGGAGGATGTGGTGCGGGTCGAAGGTGTCCTTTAGCCGGCGCGACAGCGCGAGCGGGACGGCGGGTTTCGGCGGCGGTTGGCCGCGATGGTGGATGATGCCGTTGGCGGCGCGGGCGAGGAACGGGAGGGAGCCGAGCGAGGCCAGGGCTTCGCAAAGTTTGGTGGGGAGGATGGATTCGGTGAGAACCGGCGAGGTGTTTGACCAGAAGCTTTGTTCGTGGTCGAGCGCGCTGGGCGGCGACTGGAAGTCGCCGGCACGGGTGCGCTGCCATTCCACCTCGGTGCGCGTGCCGGCCAGCGTGAGGACGACGGTGAATCTGCCGGGCACCAAGTTGTGCAGATCGAGCGCGACGGGCGTGATGGGCGAGTCGAGCAAGGCGGCAACCGCCGTCCACGCAGCCGTGAGCGTGGGGAATTGGGCGGTGAGCACGAGTTCCTGTTCCGGCAGCGGGCGGAGCTTGAACGTTGCGGCGGTGATGATGCCGAGGCTGTCGCGCGCGCCGACGAAGAGTCTCAGCAGGTCGTAACCGGCGACGTTTTTCACCACTTTGCCGCCGGAGTGAGTGACGCGGCCGTCGGCGAGCACCGCTTCGAGGCCGATAAGGTGTTCACGGATGGTGCCGAAGCCGCAGCGGCGTGGGCCGAAGAGATTGTCCGCCAGCAACTGGCGGACGGTGACACGCTCGGGATGGGGCGGGTCAATCGGAAGCCACTGGCCGCGTGCGGCGAGCGTGGTCTGGAGCGCGGCGAGGGTGAGGCCGCCCTCGGCGGTGACAGTCATGTCCTCGGGCGTGTAGTCGCGGATGGCGGCGAGGGCGGCGAGGTCCACGGCGGCGACGGGGTGGCGCGCGGTGGGGTGTTCAGCGAGCTGGCGCGAGAGTTCGGCGAGGCTGGCGGGGCGGAGCGTCATCGGGGACGGCTCAGGCGGGCTTGGGCGCGTCGGCGTCCAGCACGTCGCGGAGGGTGGTGAGGATTTTTTCGGCGGTGTAAGGCTTGGAGACGAACGCCTTCATGCCGAGCGCCTTGAGTTCTTCCATCTTCGCGTCCTGGTCAATGCCGCTGGTGGCGATAACCTTGATGTTGGGCTCCAGCTTCTTCAGGACGCGCATCATGGCTGCGCCGTCCATGACCGGCATCATCACGTCGGTGAGGACGGCCTTGATGGTCTCCCGATGCTGGGAATAGACGGCGAGGGCTTCGACGCCGTCGCCGCTGGTGATGACCGAGTAGCCGTTGGTTTCGAGGAGGCGTTTGGCGGCGTTGAGAATACCGGCTTCATCGTCCACCACGAGGATGGTTTCGCCTTGGCCACGCGGGAGGGCTTTTTTTACGGCCTTGGCATCGGCTTTTGCGTTGGGCGTGGCGGGGAAGAAGCAGGCGAAGGTCGTGCCTTTGCCCTGCTCGCTGGTGACGTTGAGGAAGCCGCCGTGGCTCTTGGCGATGCCGAGCACGGTGGAGAGGCCGAGGCCGGTGCCCTTGCCGTGCTCCTTGGTCGTGAAGAAGGGGTCGAAAATCTTGTCGAGAATTTCTGCCGGAATGCCGGTGCCGGTGTCAGTGACGCGGAGGACGACGTAGGGCCCCTGCTTCGCCTCGGCGTCGAAGCTCGCGTAGTGGTCGTCAATGGTCATGTTCTCCGCGACGATGGTGATGCTGCCGCCATTGGGCATGGCGTCGCGGGCGTTGATGCAGAGGTTGAGCAGGACCTGGTGGATGTGCGTGGGGTCCCCGATGATGGGCCAGAGGTCGCGGCTGGTTTTGGACTGGACGGTGAAGTTCTTCGGGAAGGTCTCGCGAACGATCTTGGCCATCTCGTCCACCATGTGACGGAGGTTGACGACCACGCGCTCACCTTCCATGCCGCGAGCGAAGGCCAGGAGGTGCTTGACGATGTCGGCGCCCCGCTGCGCGCTGGTCTCGATGTTGTGGATCAGTGTTTCGGTCTCGCGGGGGCCGAGCCCCTGGCGCAGCAGGGGGGCGGACATCATGATCGGCGCGAGGATGTTGTTCAGATCATGCGCGACTCCGCCGGCCAGCGTGCCGATGCTCTCCATGCGTTGGGAGCGGAGGAACTGGCTTTCGAGCTTCTTCTTCTCGGTGATGTCGGTGCTGATGGCGAGGACGGCGCTGGGGTGGTCTTCCGCGTCGCGCACCAGCGTCCAGCGCGAGCTGACCACGACCTCGTTGCCACCCTTGGTAAGCTGGCGGATTTCGCCGCTCCACGAGCCTTTGTCGAGCAGCTCGCGTTGGGCGTCCTCGAAGGCGGCTGCGTCGCGGTAGAGCAGTTCCGTGACCTGCCGGCCCTTGATTTCCTCCGCCGTCCAGTCGAAGAGCCGTTCCGCGCCTTTGTTCCAAAAAGTGATCCAATGGCCGAGGTCGCGGACGACGATGGCGTCCTGCGCGAGGTCAATGAGTTTGGCCTGTTCGAGGATCCGGCGCTCGGCTTTTTTGCGTTCGGTGATGTCGCGGAAGCTCCACACGCGGCCGACAATCTGGTCACCCACGCGCTGCGGCTGTGAGTAGCGCTCGAAGATGCGCCCGTCCACGAACTCGATGAGGTCGTAGCTCGCGGCGTCGGGGGTTTCGTTCAGCTCGCGGAATTTTTTGTTGAAGCCCTCGGGGTCCTTGATCTGCCAGAGCACGGCATTGAGCATCTCCTGATAATGCTTGGACTCGATGAGCGAGGGCGGGAGGTTCCAAGTCGAAAGACACCGTTTGTTGTGGCCCGTCATGCGGCCCGCTTGGTTGACGACCAGGATGCCGTCGGCGGAGGAGTCCAGGGTCGCCTGGGTGAGCGCGACCGATTTTTCCAACTCCGCGGTGCGCTCGCTGACCAACGATTCCATGTTCCGCATCTGCGAGCGGGCCTGCCGGCCCAGCGTCCATTTCTCGGTGAGCGCGACGACGAGCTGGCTGACCTCGACGTTGTCGAAGGGCTTCTTGAGGATGAGCAGGCGGTCGTTACGGCCCAGCTTGCCGACCATTTCTTCCCAAGAATAATCCGAGTAGGCGGTGCAGACGACGCATTGCAGGTGCGGGTCGGCCTGCCAGAGGCGGGCGATGGTTTCGATGCCGTCCCAGCCCGGCGGCATCCGCACATCGACAAACGCGAGGCTGTAAGGCCGGTTCGACATGACGGATTTGCTGACCAGCGCGAGCGCCTCCTGCCCTTGGTAGGCGGAGTCCATTTCGTATTCGGGCTGGGTCTCCGTCGGCACTTCGTCGCCGAACAGGGCCGCCTCCGCCGCGCTCAGGTCCGCCACGGCGGCCGAGGCTGGGCAGAGGATTTTGCGGAAGTCGTCGTGAATCGCGCGGTTGTCGTCTATGACGAGGATGCGGTGCATTTCGGCAAATGGCGGGTGGCAGGTGACTAGGCCTTCGCCTCCGGGGGGCGCAGCGGGATTTCCAAGGTGAAGGTCGCGCCTTTGCCCTCCCCCTCGCTGTGCGCGGTGAGGGCGCCGCCCATTTCCTTGGCCGCGAGTGCGCCGTGGTGCAGGCCGAAGCCGTGGCCCTGCGGCTTGGTGGTGAACCCGTGCTGGAAGAGGCGCGCCATGCTCGCCGTCGAGATGCCGGAGCCGGTGTCCACGACGAAGATGCGGACGGATTCGTTGCCATGGAGCGCCACGCGCACGGTCAGAGTCTTGTCCTTCACCTCGGGCTTGTCGAGCGCGTGCTTGGCGTTGGTGAGCAGGTTGACGAGGATTTGCATGACCTTGTGTCGTTCGAGGGTGGCGGTGGGTTTGGCCTCGAAATCGCGCTTCACCTTGATTTCGTTCCGGGTGAAGGAGATGGCGTTGAGCCGCAGCGCGTCCTCCACCACGTCCACCACGGACATGGTCTCGTGGATGCCCGTGACCTTGGCGTAATTCTGCTGCATGGCGATGATGGTCTTCACGTGCTCGACGCTTTGGCCGAGCGAGTCCAGCTCCTTGAGCATCCGCGCCTGCTCCTCCTGCAAGTGCGTGGACAGGGTCTTGAGGAAGGCGGGAATCTGCTTGCCCTTGGGGTCGTTGGCGAGGAACTCGCCGAGCTGGGCCTCGTTCTCGGCGAGCAGTTTCGCCACCCGCTCGACGTTGCCGACCTTGGATTTGCGCACGCTCTCGGCGACGAGCGAGGCGGAGACGTTGACGCTGTTGAGGACGTTCCCGACGTTGTGCAGGACGCCCGCGGCGATCTCCGCCATGCCCGCCCGGCGCGCGGTATCGACCAGTTCATGGTGCGCCCGGTCGAGCGCCTCGGCGTCGGCGTTCATCCGGACGGTGATGCGGCCACCGTAGAAGACCGTGCTGATGAGCATCACGAGCACGAGAACGGCGACCACGAACTCCATGCGGCGCAGCTTGGAAAACTCATCGAGCTGCTGGTCGAACATCCGCGCCTGGATGCCGCTGACCTTGAGCCGCAGGTCGGACAGCACGGCCATGATGCCGGCGTATTCGCGGTTGACGTTCACCAGCCGGCGCGCGGACTCCTCTGGTTTGTCCGTCGGGAAACGATCAAAGAACTCCTCCGCCGTCTCGACCGTCGCATCCACCGCCGCGCGCAGCTTGTCGAACTCCTCGATGAGCTTGCGGCTTTCGGCGCTTTCGATCGACGTGATGGCTTCGCCGCGCTTGGCCCGGAGGCGGGTTTTGAAGTTCTCGTAGACCGAGCGCATTTCGTCGCGCTGACGTCCTACGTCACGGGAGACGAAAACATTGTTGCACCGCACCTGCACGGCCTGCGCGGTGTTGATGAGTTCATTGTAATCACGCAGCCGGCGGTCCCAGGCGGAGCTGACTTCCACGCTGCGGGTGAACGATTCCTGCATCTGGTGGTTGAGGCGGAGCGTGAAGCCGATGGTCAGGATGTTGAACGCCGCCAGTGCATAGTAGAGCAGGTGCCACTGGTGGCGCTGGCGGGCCGGCCGGCCGTTCTTCGTCGTGGAAGCCCCTGACGATGGAGGAGGAGTGTCGGTCATGGTAAAACTTCAGGCGGCGGGCCGCTCCTTGGCCAGCACTTCGCGCAGGGTTTGCAGCAGCCGCTCGGCGGTGTAGGGCTTGGTGAGGAAAGCGTCGACTCCGAGCGCGCGCAGTTCGTCGAACCGGGCATCGTGCTCCAGGCCGCTGGAGGCGATGATCTTCACGTTGGCCCCCAGCTTCTTGATCACCCGCGTCAACGCCAGGCCATCCATCACCGGCATCATCACGTCGGTGAGCACGAGCCGGATGTCGCCGCGATGGCGCGAGAAAAGTGTGAGCGCCTCCGCGCCGTCCGGGGCGGAGAGCACCCGATAGTTGTGCCGCCCCAGCAGCTTGTTGGTCGCGCTGAGGATCCCCGCCTCGTCGTCCACCACCAGAATGGTCTCGCCTTCGCCCAGCGGCAGCGCCTCGCGCGCCCCGTCCTCGCCGGTGGCCACGGCGTTGGGCGCGGCGGGCAGCAGCACGTTGAAGGAAGTGCCCTTGCCCACCTCGCTGTAAACATGGATGAGGCCACCGTAGCTCTTGACGATGCCCATCACGGTGGCCAGCCCCAGCCCGGTGCCCTTGCCGATCTCCTTGGTGGTGAAGAAAGGGTCGAAAATCTTGTCCTTGATCTCCTTGGGGATGCCCGTGCCCGTGTCACTGACGCGGATGCTGACGAAGGGTCCCTGCTTGGCCTCCGTGTCCTGGGCGGCGTAATGCTCGTCGAGCTGCACGTTCTCCGCGATGATCTTGAGCGCTCCGCTGTTGGGCATCGCGTCCCGCGCGTTGATGCACAGGTTGAGCAGAATCTGGTGCACGTGCGTCGGGTCGCCCATGATGGGCCAGAGGCTGTCCGGCATCTCCGCGCTGATGGTGAGGTTTTTCGGGAAGGTCTCGCGCGCAATCTTGACCATCTCCTTGATGATGTGGCGCGGCTGCACCACCACGCGCTCGCCTTCGATGCCGCGCCCGAACGCGAGCAACTGTTTCACGATGTCCCCGCCCCGTTGGGCATTGGTCTCGATGGTGTCCAGCAGCCGCTCGAAGTCCTCGGCGGGCAGCTCGTCCATGCGCAGCAACGGCGCGGACATCATGATGGGCGCGAGGATGTTGTTGAGGTCGTGCGCCACGCCGCCGGCCAGGGTGCCGATGCTTTCCATCCGCTGGGAGCGGAGGAACTGGCTTTCCAGCCGCTTCTTCTCGGTGATGTCCGTGTTGAGCACGAGCACTGAGTTGGGATTGCCCTCGTCGTCACGCACCAGCGTCCAGCGGCTGCTCACGGTCAATTCGCGCCCGTCGCGCGTGAACTGCTTCAACTCGCCGCTCCATTCGCCTTTCTCGAGGAGCTCCGTTTGGGCCGCCGCGAAAGGCGTGGGATCTTTGAAGACCAGTTCCGTTACCTTCCGCCCGCGCGCCTCCTCGGCCCGCCAGCCGTAGATGCGCTCGGCGCCACGGTTCCAGTAGAGGACTTCGTGGTTGAGGTTGCGCACAACGATCGCGTCGCCCGCCAGGTCCAGCAGCCGCGCTTGCGAGTGGATTTGCTCCTCCGCCCGGCGGCGTTCGGAGATGTCCTGCATCGCGCCAATCATGCGGACCGGCCGGCCGGCTTCGTTGCGGATGACGAAGCCCCGGTCGTAGATGAACGCATGGGAGCCGTCCTTGCGCCGGAACCGGTATTCGTCGGACCACAACTTGTCCCCCCGCTGAATTGCGGCGTGGATTCCCTCCTCCACGCGCTGGTGGTCGCCGGGGTGCAGCCGGCGCGTCCACGACTCGATGTTCGGTTCCAACTCCTCGGCGGCGTAGCCAAACTGGGTCAGGAAGTTCGGACTCCACCAGAGGCGGTTGGTCTCCAGATCCCAGTCCCACACCACGTCGTTGGTGGCTTGGGAGACGACTTGGAAACGCGACTCGCTCTCCCGCAGCGCCTCCTCCGCGCGCTTGCGCTCGGTGATGTCCGACGTGATGCCGTCGGCCACCAGTTGGCCGTCCTTCTCGTAGATCGCCGAGGCGCGGAGGAGCAGCCACGCCTGCCGCCCGTCCTTGCGCTCGTAACGGCACTCCACCTCGAACCGCTGCTGGCGTTCGAACAGCGCCTGCCACGCTTCGCGCAAGCGCGTGGCGTCCTCCGGATGGACCCGGGCCAGCCCCAGCGTTGCACCCTGGGTCTTCAGCTCGTCCTCTGTGAAGCCGTAAATCCGCTCGGCATTGCCGCCGATGAAGAGCGCTTCGCCCGCCGTGTTCACCGTCCACACCGCGTCGGGGATGTGGTGGACCAGCGAGCGGAACTTCTCCTCATTCAACCGCAGCGCTTCGTGCGCCTGCCGGCGCTCGGTCATGTCGCGCGTGACGAGTCCGTAGCCGCGGAGGGTTCCGTCTGCACGTCGCAGGGCGGTGATGACCACGTTGGCCCAGAACTGCGTCCCGCCTTTTTGCATCCGCCAGTCCTCGTCCTCGAACTGCCCCATCTCCTCCGCCAGCCGCAGGTCCAACTCGGGCTTGCCCAGTTCGACATCGCCCGGTGGATATAGCCGCGCGATGTGCTGGCCGATCATCTCCGCCGCCGGGTGACCAAACAAATTGGCCGCGCCTTGGTTCCACGTCAGCACGCACGCCTCCGGGTCCAGCGTGATGATGGCGTAGCCCTTGACCTCCTCCACCAGCATGCGGAACCGCTCATCGCTCTCGCGCAACGCGTCCTCTGCCAGCTTGCGCTCGATGGCCGTGGCCAGCACGTTCGCGATGGCTTGGAGAAAGTGCGCGTCCGCCGGGGTGAACTCCCGCGGCCGGGCCGCGTGCGCCCCCAGCACGCCAAACACGCGGTTCCGCAGCCGGATGGGCACGGTCAGACCGGCCGCCACGTTGTGCTCCCGCAGCAGGGCCGAGGCTTGCAGCCGTGTTTCCGCCGCCCAGTTTTCCACGATGACCGGCACGCCTGCGCGCCAGGTCGCCCCCGCTTGTGCTTCGTCTATCGCCGCCAGCCGGATACTGCCGACACAACCCGGGCGCCAGCCAACCCCAGCCCGCAGGAGAAACGCCTCTTCGC
>JBJTAU010000104.1:0-4009 GCA_046090965.1 Limisphaerales bacterium
GGCTTCGACCTCGCCGCCGCGCTGCGAGAGTGCGACGACTTGCTGGTGCGCCACGGCGGTCACGCGATGGCCGCCGGCATCACCATCGCGCCGATGAACGTCGGCCCCTTCCGCGAGCGGCTCAACACCATCGCCCGCCGCTCGCTGCGTCCCGACCAGCTTCAGCCCGTGCTCAAGCTCGACGCCGAGGTCACGCTCCGCGAGTTGACCGTGCAGCGGTTGGAAGAACTCGACCGTCTGGCACCGACCGGCATGGGCAACCCCGCGCTACAATTCTGCGCCACCGGCCTGCGCCTCCATCGTCCGCCGCTCCGTATGGGCAAGGAGCAGCAGCACTTGAAGCTCCACGTCACCGATGGCAACGACATCCGCGAAGCCGTCTGGTGGAATGCACCGAAGAATTTTGCCGCCTCCGCTGGCTTTGACCTGGCCTTCAGTGCCGAGGTGAACGAGTTCCGTGGCAACCGCACGGTGCAATTGAAAGTTGCCGACCTGCGCGCTGCATAGGGGATTTCCGTCCTGCCTGGAGAGAGGATTGGGCTGGCTCAGGGAGTCGTGCGCCCGGCCTTGGCCTCACGGAAGAGCGTCTGGTCACCGAGCGTGCGGAAGATGTCCGTGCCGGTGTCGAACTCGGCCACCGAAATTTCCAGCCCTTCCCGCAACTGGCGCAGAAAGCCGCCGACCTCCGGCCCCGGTTGACCATCGAGAAACGCCTCGCTGAGAACATTGAACCACACGCAACGGCGCTGCGCGGGATTCAGCATGTGCGGTATCATCGTGAGCAACCCGTCGGTGTCGAGCTGCTCCAGATACGTCTGCCCGGCGTTGATGGCGTCCGTGGAATCGATGCGTCGTTCCAGTCCTTTGACCCGGCGCTCGGCGGTCTCCGGACGTTGCCGGATGACCGCGAGGAGGCAGGCACAGAGCACGTTCATCGGCACCCAGTCCGGCCCGGCGGGAGTCTCGTTGACCAGCACACCGAGCGAAGCGCGCGCCACCACGGCGGCATGGGCCTGTTCAAAACGCTCCTCGCTCACGCCCAATGCTTGGCGCAATTCCTCCAGCATCGTCCGCTCAGTCTGTTGTCCGTGAAGCCCAGTTCGAGGAGGCTGAAGAGCAGGCCTTCCCGTTGGACCAGTGTCAGCAGCCGGGTCGCTTCGCCGAGCAACTGGGCGAAGCCATGCTTCGTCACCCACGCGCCGCCACGCCGGAAGGCCTGAAGATTGCCGAAGCGCGCCACCACCCAGTCCAGTTCCGTCCTTGTGTGTTCACCGTCCACTTGCACCAGCGCGAACACCGCCGCCCCGGCGACGAGGCCGGGCGTGAGCGTGGTGGGCGCGGTCACAATGTCAACGGAATCCGAGGGCGGCTGAAGCGCGGTGAGCTTGGCCAGATCCTGGGCTTCGCCCGGCGGCAGTCGCAAAACGAACTCCGCCTCCGGAAAACGGGCCTGCAACAGCACCTCGGAGTCGCGCTCCACCACCTCCAGGGCCGTCGCCTCGACAATGTGATAGTCCACCCGGGAAAATTCCCCTCCAGACGGCTTCGAGAAACAGACCAGCAGCGTCCCCTCGCTCGCCAGCCAGGTCAGGCCAGCCTCCCCAGTGATGTCGCACAAGGCACGGGCCGTCATGACCGGCTCGCGCTTGAACTCGGCCAAGAACTCATCGTGCAACTGTGTCGGCAGACCCATAAAAGAGCGCGGAGCTTAACCACAGGTCCACCGGAAATGCACAGGGAAAAGTGTCCGGGACATTACTCCGTCAAAACCGGGATCTGCCCGCCGTTTGCGCTCGTCGACGGAAGGTGAGGTTCTGGCGATTGCGGTCAACCGGCGGATTGGAGAATGGTCATGGCTCCAACTCGTAGCGACGCAGCCCGGTCAACTGACCCAGCACGCGCAGCGCAAAGAGCGGATTGTTCTTCAAGTAACGCGGGCCCAGTCGGCGCGGCTCCTGGCACAGCCGGTAAAACCACTCCAGCCCGCTGCGCTGCATCCAGCGCGGGGCTTGCGCCTTCGTGCCGGCCAGCATGTCGAACGCCGCGCCGACACCCAGCATGAGCGTCGTGTCGAGCCGGTCGAGGTTCGCCGCCATGAAACGCTCCTGCTTCGGCGTGCTCAGGCCAACCCAGAAAAAGTCCGGCTTCGCAGCGGCGACCTGTGCGGTGAGGGTGGCCTGCTCGGGGCCATTCAGCGGACGGAATGGCGGCTCGAAAGTGCCGGTGACTTGCAGGCCGGGAAACTTCTCTGTGAGCACGGAGCGGAGCTTCTCCGACGTGCCGTTCGCGCCGCCGTAGAAGAAATGCCGCCAACCGCGCGAGGGCGATTCCTGCATCACGAGTGTCATCAATTCCGGGCCATACACGCGGCCCATCGCGCGATGCCCAGCCAGCCGCCCCAGCCAGACCATCGGCATTCCGTCGGGGGTGTTGAGGAAGGCGCGGTTCAGGATGCGGCGGAACTCCGGGTCGTTCTGCGCCTCCGTCACGCCGTGCACGCCGGTGACGCACACGTAACCCTTTCGCCGCTCCGCCACGGCGCACGCGATGGCCTCCAGCGCCGTCGTCAGGTTCAGAACGCCGACGCCGACGCCGAGAACATTGACGCGCGCGTTTGATTCATGACGAGGCTCGTTCAAGCAAACGGCTACCAGCAGAACCCTTCATACTTCGCCGCGAGTCCCTTCAGATCCGCCCAGCCGTTCACGTCGAGGACGTGGTGGTTTGCGGTCACGAGCTTCTTCAACTCGGCCAGCGGGGCGCACTTCTGCGCCGCGACGATCAGGCCGCGCGAGCCGATGGCGGTAGCGAGGTCGGTGTGCAGGAGGCTGGCGAGGTGCGGCATCTTGGTGTCAATCACCCGCTTGTTCGCACCGACGAGCGTCGCGAGGTTCAGCGCGGGGTCGTAGATGCGCAGCTTGTAGCCGCGCCCGAGCAGCGCCTGCGCCACGTCCACCATCGGGCTTTCGCGCAAGTCGTCGGTGTTGGACTTGAAGGAGAGGCCGAGGATGACGACTTCGTGGTGCTCGGTCTCGGTGATGAGGTGCAGCAGGCTCGCGAGATGGCGCTCGTTGCTGGACAGGAGGTTTTCCAGCATCGGCAGGCTCAGGCCGTTGGTGCGCGCGAGGTTCGTGAGCGCGCGCACATCCTTCGGCAGGCACGAGCCGCCGAAGGGGTTGCCGGGCTTCATGTAGTAGCTGGAGATGTTCAGGCGCGTGTCCTGACAGAGCAGTGACATGACCGCGCGCGCGTCCACTTCCACGGATTTGCCCACGCGGCCGACCTCGTTGGCGAAGGTGATCTTCGTGGCGTGGAAGGCGTTGCAGGCGTATTTGACCATCTCGGCGGTGGGCCAGTTGACGACGGCGGCCTGCTCGCCAAAGAGGTTCTTCATCAGGTCCGCCGACGGCGCGGAGCCATCGTGCGAACCGACAACCGCGAGTGAAGGGGTCTCGAAGTCAGCGACCGCCGTGCTCTCGCGGAGGAACTCGGGGTAGTAGAACACGCGCAACGCGCCGGACTTCTCCAGGTCGCCAAGCAGTTCACCAACGAGCTTCGCCGTGCTGCCGGGGAGCATCGTGCTGCGGAAGACGAGCGTGTGGGGCTTGGGCGACTGGCGGAGCGCCTCGCCAATCTCGCGGGCGACGCCACGCACGAACCGCAGGTCCAATCCGCCGGCGGCATTGCTCGGCGTGCCGACGCAGACGATGGACAACTCGGTGTCTGCGATGGCGTCGGCACAGTTCTGCGTGGCGCGGAGCAGACCGTTGGCCTTGGCCGCCTTGAGCAGTTCATCCAAGCCCGGCTCAACGATGGGCGGGATGCCCCGGTTGAAGTCCTCGACCTTGGCCGGGTGCACGTCCACGCCGACGATGTGGTGTCCGTGGCTGGCCAAGCACCCCGCCGTCACCGCGCCGACGTAACCCAAGCCGAAGATGCTGATTCTCATGCGTTCGGGCAGGCTAGAAAACGGGTCACGAAAAGCAAGCAGGCGGGCACCCCACAGCTA
>JBJTAU010000105.1:0-14500 GCA_046090965.1 Limisphaerales bacterium
GCGAGGCCGCCACTGCGCTGGGCCGCATCGGTGACAAGCGCAGCAATGGTCCGCTCGTCCCCGCCGCCGCGCGCGCGGCCGACCGCGGCGAGGAGCACGCCATCTCCTACGCGCTCATCCAAAACTTCTCCCGTTTGACCAACCAAAACGCCGGCACCGCGTCCGCGCACTTGCCGAGCCTGCCGCCGCGCAGCGCGATGGCCGCGCTCATCGCCTTAGAGCAGATGGACGGCAGCGGGCTGGTCATGTCGCACGTCGCGCCGCTGCTGCGCAGCGGGGACGCAGAGTTGCGCCGCGCCGCGCTGTGGGTTTTTTCCCGTCACCCAGACTGGGTGTCCGGGGTGCGGGACCACTTGAAGAGCCGGCTGCGCGCGGAGAAATGGGATGCGGGCGAGGAGGAGCTGCTGCGCGAAACGCTGTTCAATTTCGCCGCCGACGCGGGCACGCAGCAGGTCATCGCCGTCGCGCTCAACACGCCGGAGTTGAAGGAGGAGCGCCGGCTGTTCCTGCTGGACGTGCTGGAGCGCAGCCCGGTGAAACAGTTTCCCGACTCATGGAATCAGGTGCTCGGCGCGCTGCTGGAAGGCCAGAACGCTACGCTGCGCCTGCGCGTGCTGGGGTTGGTGCGGGCGCGCGGGGCGGCGGAATTCGACGCCGTGTTGCGGAAGATCGCCAATTCGGCAACGGAGCCGGCACCGCTGCGGCTCGCGTCCATTGGCGCGCTGGCCGTGCGCACTTCGCCGCTCGCGACCAATCACTTCGCGTATCTGACCGCCGCGCTGGCGGGGAAGGATTACGCCACGCGCAGCTCCGCCGCGCAGGTGCTGGGCCGGGCGAAGCTGGGTGAGGCCCAGCAGGTCGCCCTCGCGGAGCTGGCGGTCGCGCCGGCGGACGGAGTTACGTTGGTGGCCTTGGTGGAGGCGTATCGCGGCGGCAAGAGCGAGGCGGCGGGGAAGGCGTTCGCCGCAGCGCTCGCGAAAAACAAAGCGGCGGCGGATGTCCTGAGCGCGACGTTGCTCAACGAACTGGTGGCGAGTTATCCCGAGCCGGTGCGCGATGCCACGAAGACCCTGCTCGGTCGCATCGAGGCGCAGCAAGCCGAGCGCATCAAGCGCCTCGACGAACTGGAGCCGTTGCTCTCCGGCGGCGATGTCGGACGCGGGCGCGCGGTGTTTTACGGCCAGAAGGCGCAATGCTCCGCGTGCCACGCGATCGGCAAGGAAGGCGGCACGTTGGGGCCGGACCTGACTTCCATCGGCGCCATCCGCTCAGGGCGCGACATCCTCGAAGCCATCGTGTTCCCCAACGCCAGCTTCGTCCCCGGCTACGAGCCGATGCGGGTGGAGACGAAGGACGATGTCGTCACCGGGAATATCGTGCGCGAGGACAGCAGCGCCGTGGTGGTGAAGCTTAACGCCGTGCTGGAGCAGCGCATCCCCCGCAGCGACATCCGGAGCATCACTCCCGGCACGGTGTCCGTGATGGCAGAGGGACTGGCGGCAGGGCTGACGAAAGACGAGTTGCTGGATCTGCTAGCATTCCTCCAGGCGCAGAATGGCGAGCAATGGCTGCTGCCGCAGAAGCGGGGGAGTCGGTGAACGGGCGCGGCTTGCGGTTCCAGGGGAATGCCCGCCTAATCGGACCATGACGAAGTCGTTGCTCACGTTCGTGGACGAGACCTACGAGGATCTCGAGCTGTGGTATCCGCTGCTGCGGGTGCAGGACGCGGGCTACGCCATGCGATTGGCCGCCCCGGAGTTGCGCTGTTACAGTGGCAAGCACGGGTATCCCGCCACAAGTGACCTGTTACTGGCGGAAGCGCGGAGCGAGAACTTCGCCGGGCTGCTGGTGCCCGGCGGATTCATGCCGGACAAGCTTCGCCGCGATCCCCGCGTGCTGGCGTTGACGCGCGAATTTTTCGAGCAAGGCAAATTGGTGGCCTTCATCTGCCACGGCGGCTGGATTCCCATCTCCGCGAAGATTCTCCGGGGGCGGCGCGTCACCGGCTCACTGGGCATCAAGGACGACTTGGAGAACGCCGGGGCGATCTGGGTGAACGAGCCGGTCGTGGTGGACGGCAATCTGATCTCCAGCCGCACGCCGCGGGACCTCGCGCCGTTCGCGAAGGCGATGGTGGATTTTCTGCAATCACACTGCGGCTGAGGCCGCTGTGGGGGAAGCGCGGCTTACTTCTTCCCTTGTTTCAGCGCCGCTTTCGTCGCCGCCTGCAAGTCATCCAAGTCCGGCTTCAGCTCCTCCTTGTCCTTCCGGCTCATGCGGTCGATGAAGAGGATGCCGTTGAGATGATCGGTTTCGTGCTGAATGCAGCGGCCCAGCAGGCCGCCGGCGCGGAAGGAGATGGTTTCGCCCTTCTCGTTCGTCGCGGTGACATCAACGGACTCGGGCCGCTCGATCTCAGCGTAAAGTTTGGGGAAGCTGAGGCAGCCTTCGCTGCCGGCGACGGTTTCGCCTGCGGCTTTGAGGATGGGATTCAGCAGCACCAGCGGCATGATGGAGTTCGGATCAACGGCCTTGCCATCCAACTCCAGCGTCGATGGCCGGTCCTCGATGGGCCGGATGTCGATGACCGTGAGTTGGAGCGCTTGGCCGACCTGTTGAGCCGCAAGGCCGACGCCGTGGTTGGCCTCCATCGTCTCGAACATGTCGGCGATGAGTTGACGGACTTCTGGCGTGACCTCGGCAACCACCGCACCTTTCTTGCGGAGCACGGGGTCACCGTATTTGCGAACGGGCAGTTTCATGTGACAGGTGGCAAGTGACAGGTGACAAGGGGTGGCTCGTTAGCGTTTGGTCGCCAGTTTGCGTTCAGCGGTCGTGATGGTTTTCGTCAAGCCGCCGATGATTTGGTTCAATGCGGAAGTGCGTTGGACCAAGGTGTCATGGGACAGTAGCCGGGCGCAGCGTTCGTAGCGGCCCCGGCTCTCGCGGGCCGAGCCGCGCGCGATGCGCAGGAAGTGCGGCCACTCCTTGCCGAAGCCGCGTCCGTAGCCTTCTTCGATATTTGCGCAGATGGAATCCAAGCTTCGCACTTGCTGCCGGACCAGCTCTCGACCGCGCAGGTCGCGACCCAGAGCTTCCGAGTCCGTCCAGAACTCCGCGAACAGCTGCCGCGCCGCCTGATACACGCGGTAATCCTCCAGCCGATCGGCTGTTTCATTCGTGTTCACGTTCGTAGCGGTTTGCAAATTGGCGGCCTGACGAACCCTTGTCACCTGCCACCTGTCACTTGTCACCTAATCCGTGCTGACACCCGCAATCTGCAAAATGCGGTCGAGGTCGTCGTCGTTGAAGAAGCGAATCTCGACCGCGCCCTTCCCCTTGCGGTAGCGCAGCGCGACCTTGGTTCCGAAGCGCTCCTGCAATTTGCTTTCGAGGCTCGCTACATGGACATCGCGTGGCGCAACGGGCTTGCCAGCAGCAGACTTCGCCGGGGCCTGCGTGCTGCTTTGCTGGAGCCGCGCGACGAGGTCTTCGGTCTGGCGGACGTTCAGGCCGTCCTTGAGCACGCGCTCGGCGGCCAGCTTCTGCTCCGCCGCGCCGGTCAAACCGAGGATCACCTTCGCGTGACCAACGGAAAGCTGGCCGTGGCGGAGATAGCCTTGGAGCTCGGGAGCGAGCTTGAGCAGACGCAGCGCGTTGGCGACGACGGCGCGGCTCTTGCCGACCTTGGTGGCCGCGAGTTCCTGGGTGAGTTGGAACTGCTCGATGAGCTGCGCGTAACCGAGGGCTTCCTCGATGGGGTTGAGGTTTTCGCGCTGGAGATTCTCGATGAGCGCGAGGTCAAGCACGGCGCGGTCATCCGCCTCGCGGACGATGATGGGGATTTCCTTGAGGCCCGCCAGTTGCGCCGCGCGCCAGCGGCGTTCGCCGGCGATGAGTTCGAAGCCGTCGCCGCGCGCGCGGACGATGAGCGGCGAGATGATGCCCTGCGCCTTGATGGATTCGGCCAGCTCGGCGATGGCCTCGGCAGCGAAGTCTTTGCGCGGTTGGAAGGCACACGGGCGCACGCTCGTGACGGCGACGGTGCGCACCCGCTCGCCGGGCGCGGGTGGCGAAGGCACCGGCGCAGAGGACGCCGGCGGGCTGGCCGGACTCGGCGCAACCGGGGAAGGAGCGGGCTTGGCTGCCCCGGCTCCGCCTCCCAGTAACGCGCTCAGGCCCCGTCCCAAAGCAGGTTTCGACATGGCGGGGAGAGTGGAAAAGCGCCGCGGGGTTGTCGAGCGGGTTTCCGCCGCGCGGGGCAGAGCGCCCGGTCAAAGTTCGCCTTGTTTCGCCCGGAGGTCAGACCTAGATTTGCCCCACGCGAGATTGAGTTCTCGGAGACAGCGACGGCCGCATGATTGAGCTGATTCAGTTTCCATGGAGCCCCTTCTGCATCGTGCAGCGGCGGATTCTGGAGTTTGCGGGAGTGCGTTTCAAGATCACCAACATCCCCAACACCGACCGCTCCTTGGTTTGGAAGCTTACGCGGGAACGCTACTACCAAGTGCCTATCATCCGCGACAGGCGGCAGGTGATCTTCGAGACGGGCGAGGGCTCGCAAGTGATCGCCAAGTATCTCGACAACAAGCTGGGGCTGGGGCTGTTTCCTCTCCACCTGCGCGGCTTGCAGACGATTCTCTGGCGGCACATCGAAGTCGAGATCGAGGGGCTGGGATTCCGGCTCAATGACATTTACTACCGCGCGGTCATCCCGGCGAAGGAGCGACTGGCGTTCGTGCGGCACAAGGAGCGGAAGTTCGGCCGCGGCTGTCTGGAGCGTTGGCGTGAGGAACGGCCGGCCTTGCTGAAGCAGCTTGAGGAACGGCTCATTCCCTACGAGCAGATGTTGCTGACGAAACCATTCCTGCTCGGCGACCGGCCGCATTTCGTGGACTTCGACCTCTTCGGGATGCTGGGCAACTTTCTGGCCTCCGGCAAATACAAGCTACCCGCCGCGCACACGCAGATCCGCGCGTGGTATGCGCACATGGCCAAGGCGCGGGCCGCTGATTTCTCTAGCTGATGGTTCCTCTCTCGATTAACCTCCCGCCTGACTGCGGCCGGCTCTGCTGCCGGCTGACAGCGCGGCGGCACGGAGCATTCTTTCAATTTTGAAAAACTACATCCTCGACACCAACGTCCTACTCCACGACCCGAACTCGCTCCTCAATTTCAAGGACAACCACGTCCTCATTCCCATCGAGGTGGTGGAGGAGATTGATCGTTTCAAGCGCGACTCCTCCGAACTGGGCCAGAACGCGCGCAGCGTCTCGCGCATGCTGGACAGCCTGCGCGGCACGGGGCGCTTGAGCGAGGGCGTGGCGATTCAAAACGGCGGGCACCTCCGCATCCTGCTCGACAGCCGGAACGGAAATGGCAACGCGAACAGCGGGCTGCACACCACCGTTCAAAACGTGGACAATCGCATCCTCGCGCACGCGCTCATGGTCAAGCAGAGCCAGCCGGCCGTGGCCACCGTGCTCGTGAGCAAAGACATCAACCTGCGCATCAAGGCCGACGCGCACGGATTGTCCGCCGAGGACTACGAGACGGACCGCGTGCGGTTGCAGGACTTGTATTCCGGGATGTTCGACCTGTCGGTGACGTCGGAGCAGATCGTGAAATTCCGGGCGGAGGATGAATTGCCGCTGCCGACGAACCGGCAGTATTTCCCCAACGAGTATTGCACGCTCACCGAGCCCGCGAATCCCAAGCGCACCGTGCTCGCGAAGGTGGACGCCACCGGCCGGAAGCTCGTGCCCATCGTGGACGTGCGCGAAGGAGTGTGGGGCATCAAACCCCGCAACCGCGAGCAGCACTTCGCGTTCGATGCGCTGCTCGACGACCGCATCAAGCTCGTCACGCTCATGGGCAAGGCCGGCACCGGCAAGACGCTCATGGCGATGGCGGCTGGTCTCAAGCGCACGGTGATGGACCGCGAGTTTCGCCGGCTCGTCGTCGCGCGCCCGACGATCTCGATGGGCAAGGAGTTGGGTTTCCTGCCGGGCTCACTGGAGGAGAAGCTCGGTCCGTGGATGCAGCCGATCCACGACGCGCTCGAACTCCTCAGCGACCTGAACATGGGCAACGATCCTCGCCGCAGCAGCGACCTGCTTCGCAGCGGCACCATCGTGGTCGAGGCGTTGAGCTACATCCGTGGGCGTAGCATCGCCAACCAGTTCATGATCATTGATGAGGCGCAAAACCTCACGCCGCTGGAGGTCAAGACCATCGTCACGCGCGTCGGCAACGGGACCAAGATCATCTTCACCGGCGACCCCTACCAGATTGACAATCCCTACGTGGACAGTTCCTCGAACGGATTCAACTACCTCATCAGCAAGTTCCGCGACCATGCCATCGCCGCGCACGTCGAGCTGCAACGGGGCGAGCGCTCCGACCTCGCCGAGTTGGCGGCGAATGTGTTGTGAGCGGTATCACCGGCCGCCGGGACAGTTGAAAGGCAGACCGAATTGGCGCGCGTTTTTCCCCTCCGCAGACCCAGTTTCAGCCTGGTTCACGACGGCCCAAAGCGGGCGCGAAAATTCCCGAAAATTTATGTGGCGCAACGAACCGACCTTGCTACATTCGCGCACTCTTTTGCGGGCGGGCTTGCTCGACAGCGACAAAATTAGCAAGTCCACGCGCGGGTGAAACCAGTTTTGCGCTGTGACTAAGAAGAAGACGATTGCCAAAAAGCCGGCCGCTCCGGCCAAGAAAGCCAAGAACGTCGGTTCAGCCACGCTCGCGGCGATCCTTGGCAAGGCCAGCCCCAAGGTGGCCACCAAGCAGGCCGTCATGTGGACGCCCAACGGCAAGGTGAAGATCAAGCCGGAATGGCAGGGTTACTACAACACGTTGCTCGACCTCCGCGAGCGCCTGCGCAGCCAGATGAACGGTCTCGCCAAGGAGTCCGCCACGCAGATGGAGAGCTACAGCCTTCACATGGGCGACTCCGGCACGGACAACTTCGACCGTGACTTCGCCTTGAGCTTGCTCTCGTCCGACCAGGACGCGATCTACGAGATTGAGGAAGCGCTCAAGCGCATCGAGCGCGGCACTTACGGCGTCTGTGAATTGACGAACAAGAACATCCCCAAGGCCCGCCTCGAGGCGATTCCTTGGACGCGCTTCACCGTCACGGCGCAGGCGCAGCTCGAGCGCGAGGGCGCGCTCCGCCAGAAGCGGCTCGCCGCCCTGGGCTCCATGGAGTCCACGGCCGTGGCGGACATTGATGACAGCGACGTGGAGGAAGCCGAAGAAAAACCTGCGAAGGAGAAGGAATAATTTATGGCCCGTGAAATCGTAACCATCGAATGCACTGAAGCGCGCAAGGAAGGCAAGTCGCCCTCCCGCTACCAGACCAGCCGCAACAAGAAACTCCAGCAGGAGAAGGTGGAGAAGAAGAAATACAATCCCGCCCTCCGCAGGCACACCTTGCACCGCGAAATCAAGTAATCGTTATGCCCCGCAAGACCCACACAGACAAGAAGGACGCCAAAGGCCGCACCACGGAGAAACGCGCTCCCCGCCCCAAGCCCAAGCTGGAGTTCACCCTCGACGCGATTGACTACAAGAACGTCAACCTCTTGAAGCAGTTCGTCACCGACAACGGCCGCATCCTGCCGCGCAAATACACCGGTCTCCCCGCGCAATTCCAGCGCCGCGTGACGACCGCCATTAAGCGCGCCCGGCAGATGCTGTTGATGAAGTAGCTTTCGCCCTCCGCCTCTGGCCCTGTGCCGAGGCGGAGTTTTTCTGTCCATAGTCTGCAAACCGTTTGCATAAAGCGCGGTCCCGCGCTACCACTACTCCCGTGAACCAACTTCCGATCAAGCCGAGCGCTGCCGAGGTTTCTCCCTCTCCCAGCGGGAGAGTGCCGTGTGGAGGGAGAGCGGCTTCGTCTTCACGACGCGCCCGCCTGTTCACGCTCGCCATTCTCCCCTTGCTCACCTTCTCCGCCTGCACCCGTGCCGCCGAACCCACCGCCAGACTCCGCGTCCTCACCAGCTTCCTTCCAGTTTACTGCTTCACCGCCAACGTCGCCGGCGACCTCGCTGAAGTCGAAAACCTACTCCCCGCCAATGTCGGCCCGCACGACTACCAGTTCGCCCCGCGCGACCTCCGCAAGCACTCCAGTGCGCAACTTTTCATCATCAACGGCCACGGCATGGAAGACTGGCTCGCCAAGGCGCTCAAGGCCGCCAAAGGCTCCAAGACCGCCACCGTCGTCGAAGCCTTCGCCGGCACGCCGAAGGACCGCCTCATCACCGAACTTCCGCACATCCACCTGCCTGGCGAGCACGGCCACGATCACCACGATGGCCCCAACCCGCACCTCTGGCTCGACCCCACGCTGGCCGCGCACGCCGTCACGAATATCCTCGCCGCCTTGCAAAAGGCCGACCCGAAGAACGCCGCCGCTTACGCCGCCAACGCCGTGCGCTACGTCGAGCGCCTGCACGCCCTCGACCGCGACCTCGCCGCCGCGCTCGCGCCCGCCAAGGGCCGCCGCATCGTCACCTACCATCATGCCTTTCCCTACTTCACGCGCCGCTACGGCCTCGACCTTATCGGTGTCATCGAGGAAGTGCCCGACGTCGAGCCATCGCCGAAGTATCTGGCCGCCTTGCAGAAGGTTATCCGGGAGAAGGACGTGAAAATCATTTTCACCGAGCCGCAGTTCTCCCCGAAGCTCGCCCAGCGCATCGCCAAGGACACCGGCGTCCCGCTCGCCGAACTCGACACCCTCGAAACCGGCCCGCTCAAACCCACCGCCTACGAAGAAGGCCTGCGGCGGAACCTAAACACGGTGGTGAAGCATCTCAAGTGACGGCTCCTTCCCATACGTCCTGCAGCCACTCCGCCGCCGACATTGCCGTGTCCGTGCGCGACCTGCGCGTCACGCTCGGCGGGCAGGCGGTCTTGCGCGGCGTGAATTTGCACCTGCATCGCGGGCAGCTCGTCGCGCTCATCGGCCCGAACGGTTCCGGCAAAACCACGCTGCTGCGCGCCATTGTCGGCCTGCAAAAGCCCGACTCCGGCGACGTGCGGCTCGTCGGCGAGGCGAACAAGCAACGCGCTCGGCCGCGCGGCGGCTACGTGCCGCAGCGGCTTGCGCTGGACCGCAGCTTCATTCTCAGCGTCCGCGAATTCCTCGCGCTGCGCCTGCGCGAGACGCAGCACTGGTTCTGGCACCGCAAGCGCGACACCGACGAACGCCTTCGCGCCGGCATGGCCGAGCTGGGCGTCGAAGCGCTGCTGGACCGTCCCATCGCGGGCCTCTCCGGCGGCCAGCTCCAGCGCGTGCTCATCGTCTTCGCGCTGCTCAGGAACCCCGACCTCCTGCTGCTCGACGAGCCAACCGCTGGCGTGGACTCGCCTGGCGAACAAACTTTTTACGACCTGATCGGCGAAGTGCACCGCCGCCACAAACTCACCGTCGTGCTCGTCTCGCACGATCTCTCGATGGTCTATCGCCACGCCTCGTGGGTCTATGCGCTCAACGGCGTTGTCTGCTGCGAAGGCTCGCCTGAGCACGTGATGAACGCGGACTCGCTCAAGGAAGCCTACGGCCTGAACGTCACGCCGTATCACCATCACGGCCATTCGCACGGGCCGGGACAAGGGACATGCCAATGACCTTCCTCGAAGACATCCCGCCCTTCATGCTCCGCGCCTTCGCGGTGGCCATCGTGATGGGGCCGCTGTGCGCGCTGATTGGCGTGTTCGTCACCGCGCGGCGGATGGCCTTCTTCAGCGACACCATCGCGCATGGCGCGCTCGCAGGCATTGGGCTGGGCTTCCTGCTCGGCTTCGAGGATCCGACCTGGCCGATGGTGCTCTTCAGCGTGCTCGTGGCGGCGGCGATTCTCTGGCTCAAGGAACACACCGACTTGCTCACCGACACCATCATGGCGTTGCTGCTCTCCGGCTCGGTGGCGTTCGGCATCATCGTGTTGAGCTTGCTCAAGAACCGGCGCGGCGAGCTGCACCGCTACCTCTTCGGCGACATCCTCAGCGTCGGCCCGGACGACGTGTGGCTCGCGGCGGTCTTGTGCGCGGGCATCGGCGCGTGGCTGTTCACGCAGTTGAGCAAGCTCGCTTTGCTCACCGCCAGCGAAGACCTCGCGCACGTCTGCGGCGTGCGCACGCGCTGGCTGAACTACGCGTTTGTGCTCGTGCTCACGGTGGTCGTGTCGTTGAGCATCCGGCTGCTGGGCATCATCCTCGTCACCTCGCTCGTCGTCATCCCGCCCGCTGCCGCGCGCAACCTCGCGCGCAATCTCCGCCAGCAGATCATCCTCAGCCTCATCATCGGCCTCGTGGGCGGCGCGACCGGCACGGTCGCCAGCTACCACTGGGACATCCCGTGTGGCCCGGCCATCGTGATGGCGTGCCTTGTGGTGTTCATCGCGTCGCTGCTGGCGGGCAAGTTCTGGCTGAACCAGCCAGTGAAGGCGAAGCCTGTTTAACGCAAAGGCGCAGAGACGCGAGGTGAACATGACTTCGAGCCAAGCTAGCATCGCAATTCCAAGCGGTTCCCTGCTTTGCGCCTCCGCGCCTTTGCGTCCTTGCGTTGAAATCTGTCTCCCATGAAGAAGCCTCACTCCCACGCGCACGACCATGCTGCGGAGCCGTTGTCCGACCTGACTTCGCGGCTGCGGCAAAAGTCCCGACGCGTCACCGGGCCGCGGCAGGCCATCCTCGATTTGCTGCGCCAGCACCGGCATCCGATGACGAACAAGGAAATCCACGCCGCGCTGGGCAAGGGCGACTGTGACCTTGCGACCATCTACCGCTCGATGCACTTGCTGGAGGAGATGGGCATGGTGAAGCGCTTCGACTTCGGCGACGGCACGGCGCGCTTCGAGCTGGTCACGGGCGATGCGCACGCGCACCACCATCATCTCGTCTGCACCTGCTGCGCGGACATCGTGGAGATTGACGACTGCTTCGCGGAGGAACTGGAACAGCGCGTGGCAGCAGCGCACGGCTTCAAGAGCGTGACTCACAAGCTGGAATTCTTCGGCATCTGCCCTGAGTGCCAGAAGGAAGGCCACTCGCACGAGCAGACCAAGCGGGCGCGGCGCAAGCCGTGTGGGTGCTGAGAAACGTGGTGCGTGGTGCGTGGTGCGTGAACATCGCCGGAGCCTCCGAACTGGATCACGCACCACGAACCACGCATCACGTCCCGCCTACTTCGCTCGTTCGGCCAAGTCCACGCAGATGAGCTCCTTATCGTTCCTCATGTAGGCGTGCTTGTTCGCGAAGGCGGGGTGAGACCAGACCACGGGGCGCGCGCCGGCGTTGCCGGTCGGTTCGAGCAGGTGGGCGCGGCTGATTTCCTCGTAACCCTGCGGTGACAGCTTCGCGATGATGAGGTCGCCCTTTTCGTTCGCGATGAAGAAGCGGTCGGCGTGCTTGATGAGGAAGGCGTGCGCCCAGCGGTCGTTGCGCCCGCCGTTCTCGCCGGTCGCACCGGTGGCCTTGAAGGTTTCCCAGAGGCGCTCGCCGGTGTCGGCTTTGAGACAACGGAGCTGGCCGTAGCTGCACACGCCGTAGATGTGGCCGTCCTCCAGCCACGGCGTGCACATGATGGCGTGGAGCTTGTCGGTGTTGCGCTCGTTGTTGCTCGTGCCGCGCCAGACGACCTCGGCGGCGGGCCGGTCGGCGGCGAGCTTGAGCATCATCGGGCCGTTGTAGAACGAGGTGATGAAGAGTTTGTCGCCGAGCACACGTGGCGTGGGGACGGTCAGCCCGGAACGCACGGCGAAGGGTTCGCGCCAATATGACTTCCCCGTCTCAGGGTCGAGCGAGTTGAGCGACTCGGGATGCCAGATGATGAGCTGGCGCTTGCCGCCGGCCTGGAAAATCATCGGCGGGCAGTAGCCGGGCTCCTTCGCGGAGAGCGCACGCCAAAGCTCCTTGCCTGTGTCCTTGTCGAACGCGACGGCCACGCTGCCCTCGCCGCCGACGAGGCAGATGAGGCGGTTGCCGTCGAGCAGCGGGTTCGCGGCGAAGCCCCAAATCGGCGTCTTGGCGTTGAAGTCCTTTTTGAATTCGTGCGACCAGATGACTTTCCCGTCCGCCGCGTTCAGGCAGAACAGGTGCCCTTCGGTGCCCAGCGTCCAAACCTTGCCGCCGCTGACCACCGGCGTCGCGCGCGGGCCGGCGGGGTAGCTCACGTCGTAGGGACAATCGTATTCGTGTTGCCAGAGAATTTTGCCCGTCGCCTCGTCGAGGCAAAGAATGCGCTCGTTGCCCGCGATGACGCCTTTGGCGAACGGATTCGCCGGGTTCTTCGCGTCCTTGGCCAGCACGCGGTCGGTCACGAAGACGCGACCGCCCGCGACCGCCGGTCCCGTGTAGCCCGCGCCGATGGGCGTGCGCCAGCGCACGGGCGGCCCGCTGGCGGGGAAGGATTTCACGATGCCCGTCTCGCGCCAGTGGCCGTCGCGTTGCGGGCCGAGCCATTGCGGCCAATCGTCGGCATGGAGCGAAGGGGCAAGTCCGGCGAGGCAGAAGGCCAGAAGAAGCTGGTGACGCATGGCCGGATGTTACTGGTGAATGACCGGACGGCGATGACGAAGTTGCACGCGGCGGCGGCCCACAAATCGCTTGACCGTTCCGCCCCGCCGCCAAGACTTGTGTGCATGCAACCCTCAACCCCGCCCGCGCTCCGCGTGCAATTCTGGGGGCACGCGCGGCTCGCTCGCCAAGCCCGGCCGCGCCCGCACCCGCTACGGCGGCAACACCTCCTGTGTGCAGGTCACGTCCGCCGGCGGCACCTTGCTGGTCCTCGACTGCGGCACCGGCATCCACGACCTCGGCTGTGCGCTCATGGCCGGCGGCCAAAAGCCGATCAAGGGCAGCATCCTCATCGGCCACACGCACTGGGACCATATTCAGGGCCTGCCGTACTTCGCGCCGCTCTTCATCCCCAGCAATGAATGGGACATTTACGCGCCGCGCGGCATCGGCCAGTCGCTGCGCGAGACGCTTGCGGGCCAGATGCAATACACCTACTTCCCCATCTCGCTGGAGGCGATGGGCGCGAAAATCCGCTACCACGAACTCGTCGAGGGCCAGTTCCAAATCGGCGACATCAAGATCACCACGCACTACCTCAATCACCCTGCACTCACGCTTGGCTACCGGATGGAATCCGGCGGCGCGACGGTTGCGTATGCCTGTGACCATGAGCCGTTCTCCAAACCCGCCGAGGTCGCCAGCCGCATCTACAACATCCGCGACCTGCGCCATGTGGACTTCCTCGCCTCGGCCGACCTCGTCATCCACGACTCCCAATACACCGCGGCCGAATACCCGCAGAAGGTCGGTTGGGGCCACAGCACGATGGAATACGCGATGGACGTGTGCCGCGCCGCTGGCGCGAAACGCCTCGCCTTCACGCACCACGATCCGCTGCGCGACGATGATGCGATTGACGCCGTCGTCGCCGCTGTGCGCGCCGCGCAGCATGATCCGACCTCCTCCCTGGAAGTTTTCGCCGCCGCCGATGGCATGACGGTGGACGTGGCCGCGCCGGCCGCGCCCAAGGCCGAGTCGGGCGACACCAAGAACACCGCCGTCGCCGGCGGTCTCGAGGGTTTGGTCGAACATTCCGTGCTGCTCGCCGTGTCGGATTCCGCACTGACCGGCACGCTGGCCGACGCCGCGCGTTCACATCGGCTGCGTGTGCTGGAGGCGAAGGACACGCAGACTGCGTGGCGCACGGCGCGCGCGGAGCACCTGTCGCTGGTCATCGTCGAGGATGATTTGCCCGGCAACGACGACTTCGCCCTGTGCCGCGCGTTGCGCGGGGCCGCGCCAGCGGAAGGCAACGACGTGCCGGTGGTCGTCCTCGCGGACACGGAAGACCGCGCCGCCGGCCAGACCGCCGGCGTGACTGACTGGCTCACGCCGCCGTTCTCGCCGACTTTCGCGCGCACGCACATGCAGGCTTGGATCATGCGCACGCCCTGCCGCTGGCAGCGCGCCGCCACGCCAAAGGACGAAGCCAGCCGCCTCGCAGCGCTGCGCGGCCTCAACCTGCTGGACACCGCACCGCAAGAGCGCTTCGAGCGCATCACGCGCGTCGCCAAGGCGCTGGCTGACGTGCCCGTCGCCTACATCTCGTTCGTGGACGAGAACCGCGAGTGGTTCATGTCCTGTCAGGGGCTGTCGGCGAAGGAGACCTCGCGCGAAGTCGCCTTCTGCGCGCACGTCGTGGCGCTGCGCAAGCCGCTCATCATCCCCGACGCGCTGCTGGATCCGCGCTTCGCGGAGAACCCGCTGGTGACGACTGATCCACGGGTGCGCTTTTACGCTGGATTACCGCTTATTCTGCCTCGCAGCCCGTTAAAAATCGCGCCCTTGCGTAACGTGTGACACATGCTGCCCGTCCTCCGTGAGCATGGCACTGGGACGACGCAAACCACGGCAGGAGGAACTCTTCATCGCCACGGCGCAACTGCCCCGCGGTCCCGTTCAT
>JBJTAU010000106.1:0-2682 GCA_046090965.1 Limisphaerales bacterium
ATGTTATCCAGCAGGAAGGCTTCGTCCTCCCAAAAGTCCTCAACCGCCTTCGCCCCGAAGGGTTCGAAGACCGCAAACGGCTTGTCATGCCCGCGCACCACCCGGCGCATCCGGCTGGTGAGATGCTTCAGGAAAGCGTCCCGCCCCCCATTCGCCGGCCCCACACCGTAAACCGTTTCCATGCAGGTGAACCGCTGCCCCGCCGCCAGGGTTGTCCCCGGGTAGTGCCGCAAGGACAACTCCTTGCCGTTGGCGCTGACCCATCCGGCCGGATGCGCGAGGGTCAGGAAGCGCTCTCCGTTCAGGTAGACGGGGAAACCGCGCCCTCCGCCCGTCATGGCGCCATCCGTGCGGTATGTGCCGAGCCGGACGTTCAGCAGGCGGTTCAATTCTCGGTCCCCGCCGTTCACGACCTTCACGAATTTCCGCAGCACCGGTTGCGTGGCGTCCCAACGATAGGTGACGGTCGCGGTAATGGGGTGCGCTTTGGCCTTCAACCGGAAGACCGCCTCTCCCGCCTGCCGATCTGGGCCTGTTGCCTCTGGCAATTGCACGACCTCAAACTCGACCTTCTGCCCCGACTTCTCGTTTTCGCCTACATCCAACTCCAGGTCCGGACCTCCACCCAGAGGGAGCCTGACGCCGGTCAGCCGGTTCTCCCATGACTCGGCCGACAAACCCGGAGCGGTATTCAGCCGAAACACAAACCAAGGCGAGCGCAGTTCGATGTTCGTTCCTTCCGGTGTCATAAAGCACCCCTTCAAGGTCGCAGTCCCCGTCTCTCCGCCTTCACTCCGCGCAACCGGTTCACCGGCTAGGGACAAACCACTACACATCGCTGTCACAGCCATAACACACATCCTCGTCAATGCGTTCATGAACCGATTGCCTCCAGGATCAACACCGCGGTTGACGAGAACGGCGACGCGAACCGGCGATGGCGTAGCTGAGGAGCAGCAGCCCCATCGCCAGCGAAAACCGACGCACACTGCTGTGGTCTGGTCTGTTTATCGTTGCGCTGTCACTCATGTTGCTTCCGTGTTGTGTCGGCCGAACGCCGCGCTCTCCCTCACCTTGCCCGTCCGCGGGCAAGGTGTAGGCGAGCAGCGTGTGGTTGGGCATCTTGTCTCATGGCTGTGCCAGGAGTCCATCCCGCAGTTTCTCCGCGATTCGATCCCGCAGGCTCTTCGGGGCGAGCACCTTCACGTCAGGCATCCAGGACAGGACCCAGCGCACCAGTTCCTTGCGGCCCGTCGTCTCCATCCGCATTTCGACCCGCCCATCGGGTCGTGTCCGGAACTCCTGCGATGGGTGCCACTGCCGCTCGGTGATGTAGACCGCCAGTTTCGGCTCGAAGAGGAGTCGGACCTTGATGGGCTCCTCGCCGCCGACGATGCCGAACGCCTGCCGGGCGTACGTCTCGGCGCTGAAGGCGGCTGGCAGCGTGAAAGACTGCCCCGTCGTCGCGATCTGCCTGAAGCGCGACAGGGCAAAGGTTTCGATCCTGGACTTGGCCGTGTTCAGCGCCAGCGCGTACCAGTTCCCGTGGTAGGCGAGCAGGTGGTAGGGGTGCAATTCGCACGCGGAAACGCGCCCGTCGAAGGTCTGGTACGACGCCCGGATCGCCTCGCGTCGCTCCACGCAACCCGCCAACCGTGCCCACACCTCGGGATCGATCCGCACCCGGTCCTCCGGCAGGACGCCGACGTGCTCGCTGAGCCATCCCGGCTCAATCGTGATGTCGCCCTCCAGCGACTCGGCGATGTTGCCACTCCGCTTCGCTACGTTGCTGCCCTGCGGGCAGCCCGTCTCCCTTCGGTCGGCTGTCCAGCACCGACCGCATGTCCAGGTGCAGGGGCGTGCCTTCGTAGTGGGCCAGCAGCTTGCGCGCGAGGCCGAGGCTGAACGCCTCCTTGCGGCTGATGCGCACCGGCGGCAAGGTGTAGGTCTCGTCGGTCAGCCGAAACCCGTGCCGGGCGTCGTCGTACGCCAGCGGGGCGCGCTCATCATCGCGCAAGAAGTCCAGGTCCCGCGCCACGGTGCGGCGCGACACCTCGAACTCCTCCATAAAGTCGCTGCTGTTGGGCAGAGAGCCCCGCTCGGTGCCCTCGCGCACCATCTGGACCATGCGCCGGATGCGATAGTACTGCGGCCTGGAATTCGCCTTCACTGTCTCGAAAGTTTCTTCAGGGGTGTGCCGTTAGATGACACACCCTCTTTTCTACGCTGGGCGGCATGGTTGCGCAAGCGTACCGCGCCCGGCAGCCCAAGGCCTCGCCGCTCTGGCATTGCCTGTCCCGGCATTTCGACGATTTCCTCGCGGGCTACGAGGAACGCTACCAGCCCCGCTACGGCTTCCTGCGCCCCATCATCCCGGAGGTCGTGAACAAGTTCCTCGACTGCGGCGACCTCGAACGCGGCTTCGCCCGCGTCCGCTGCGAGCACTGCAAGCACGAGTACCTGCTGGCGTTCTCCTGCAAGGGCCGCTGGTTCTGCCCGTCCTGCCACCAGAAGAAGGTCCAGCTTTTCGGCGCGCTCGTCACCGAAACCATCCTGTTCCCGGTCCCGCACCGGCATTTCACCTTCACCATCCCCAAGATGTTGCGACCCTACTTCCGCTTCGACCGCGATCTGCTCAAGGCCCTCTGCCGCATCGCCCACGAATGCCTGCTGGACTTCATG
>JBJTAU010000107.1:0-5051 GCA_046090965.1 Limisphaerales bacterium
CGCCCTCGCCCACCGCATGCGGCGGCGGAGCCGCTAGGGCGGCAGGCGGTTTCGGTTCAGCGGTGGTGGCCGTCATCAATCCAGATTCGCTGGCAACGTATCCGTGAGGCTCACGCTTGGGAATCCCTTTCGTTACCAGCCCGGCCAGCTTGCGGTGACATGCGCGGCGGACACGCGGTCACGCGCAGGAGCTCACTCGCCGCCCGTCGACCAAGTTGAGGCAAGGCCACTCCTTCGCATTCGATTGCTTTCGGGCGATAGCGACTCAGTTCTTCGCCCCCGCCAGTTCCTCTTCAAAATCCACAATCTCTTTGATCTGCACCAGGAACCAGTGGTCAATCTTCGTGAGATTGTAAATTTCCGAGAGGGTGAAGCCGGCGCGCAGGGCGTGGCGGATGAAGAAGATGCGCTCGGCGTTGGGCACGCTCAGTTTGCGGCTGATGACGTCGCGCGGCAGGATGTCGCGGTCGCCATAGACTTCCGTGCCGATGCGCCACGGTTTGCCGTCGCCGCCCAAACCGCTGCGGCCAATCACCAGTGAGCGCAGGCATTTTTGCAGGCTTTCCTTTAACGTGCGCCCGATGGCAATCGCTTCGCCCACGCTTTTCATCTGCGTGGTGAGCGTGGGGTCGGCTTGCGGGAATTTCTCGAAGGCGAAGCGCGGAATTTTCGTGACGACGTAATCAATGCTCGGCTCGAAACTCGCGGGCGTTTCGCGCGTGATGTCGTTCTTCAACTCGTCGAGCAGGTAGCCGACGGCGAGTTTGGCGGCGATCTTCGCGATGGGAAATCCGGTGGCCTTGGACGCGAGCGCGGAACTGCGGCTGACGCGCGGGTTCATTTCGATGATGACCATGCGGCCGTTGTCGGGGCTGACGCCGAACTGGATGTTCGAGCCGCCGGTCTCGACGCCCACGGCCCGGATCACGGCGAAGCTCTGGTCGCGCATGATCTGGTATTCCTTGTCGGTGAGGGTCAGGATGGGCGCGACGGTGATGCTGTCGCCCGTGTGGTCGCCCATGGGGTCGAAGTTTTCGATCGAGCAGATGATGACGCAGTGGTCGGCGCGGTCGCGCATGACTTCCATCTCGTATTCCTTCCAGCCGCGGAGGGATTCCTCGATGAGGACTTCGTTGACGGGCGAGAGGTCAATGCCGCGCTTGGCAATTTCCTCGAACTCGTCGCCGTTGTAGGCGATGCCGCCGCCGGTGCCGCCGAGGGTGTAGGCAGGCCGGATGATGACGGGGAAACGGCCGATCTTTTCCTGGATGGCGCGGGCCTCGGTCATGTTGTGCGCGACGCCGGAGATGGGCACGTCGAGGCCGATGGCCAGCATCAGCTCCTTGAAGACGAGGCGGTCCTCGCCCTTGTGGATGGCCTCGGGCTTCGCGCCGATCATCTCGACGCCGTGCCGGGCGAGCGCGCCGTTCTTGTGCAGGGCCATCGAGGTGTTCAGCGCGGTCTGGCCGCCGAGGGTGGGGAGCAGGACGAGCTTGCCGGTCGCGCCGAGCTTCGCGAGTTCCTCCTTCTCGCGGATGATGATCTTCTCCACGGCTTCCGGCGTGATGGGTTCGATGTAAGTGCGGTCGGCGAACTCCGGGTCGGTCATGATGGTGGCCGGGTTGGAGTTGACGAGGACGACGCGGTAGCCTTCTTCCTTGAGGGCCTTGCAGGCTTGGGTGCCGGAGTAATCGAACTCGCACGCCTGGCCGATGATGATCGGGCCGGCGCCGATGATGAGGACGGAATGGATGTCGGTGCGTTTAGGCATCTGAAAGCGGCTCTGGCCGGAGCGTCGCCGCGAGTCAACCCCCGTGGCCGAGTCCGCCGCGCTCCGCAAAAGCTCGGTGAGTGAACGCAATCCGGCGGCGCTTGTCAGCAGGTTTTCTGCGGTCAGGAGCCGCCGGAAATTTACCGTCGCGCCTATTGCAATCGGGGAGCGCGTTTCTATAGTGCGCGCGAATTGATCAAACGTAAATGAGCGACCCCGCCCCCGCCAACGGCAGTTGGACCATTCAGGATGCCCGCACGCGCTACAACATTGACCGCTGGGGAGCGCGCTACTTCGACATCAACGACGCCGGGCACGTCGTGGCCCGGCCGTTGCAGGAGGCGGGCGTGGGTGTGGACCTCACGGACATCGTGGAGGAGGCACGCGGACGCGGGTTGAAGTTCCCGCTGCTCATCCGCTTCCAGGACATTCTCCGGCACCGCGTCGAAGCCATCAACAAGGCCTTCCGCAACGCCATCACGGAGTTCAACTTCAACGGCCAGTATCGCGGCGTCTTTCCCATCAAGGTCAACCAGCTCCGCGAGGTCGTGGAGGAAATCCTCGACGCCGGCAAGCCTTTCAACTTCGGCCTCGAAGTCGGCAGCAAGCCGGAACTCTTCGCCGGCCTCGCGATGCAGAACCAGCTCGGCAGCCTCATCATCTGCAACGGCTACAAGGACGCGCAGTTCATCCGCATGGCGCTGATGGGCATCAAGCTCGGCAAGCAGGTCATCATGGTCGTCGAGAAGCTCGAGGAGCTGAAGCAAATCATCGCGGTCTCGCGGCAGGTCGGCGTGGAACCGCTCATTGGCATCCGCGCGCGCCTCGCCAGCAAGGGTGCCGGCAAGTGGGCCGAGAGTGGCGGCGAGAACGCGAAGTTCGGCCTGAGCACGGCGGAGTTGCTCGCCGCCACGGAGCTGCTGCGCGCGGAGAAGCTCGAGCATTGCTTCAAGCTGCTGCACTTCCACATCGGCTCGCAGGTGCCGGACATTTTGACGGTGAAGAAGGCCGTGCAGGAGGCCTCGCGCTTCTACGCGAAGCTGCACAAGATGGGTTTCCCCGTGGAGTTCATGGACGTGGGCGGCGGCCTCGGCGTGGATTACGACGGCTCGCGCAGCGCGTTCGACTCCTCGACCAATTACACGCTCCAAGAATACGCCAACGACATCGTTTATTACATCGGCGACGTGTGCAACGCGGAGAAAGTGCCGCACCCAAACATCGTCAGCGAAAGCGGACGCGGCATCGTGGCCTATCATTCCGTCCTGCTGGTCGAGGTGTTCGGCTCCATCGCCAAGACCAAGGGCGGCGACGCGTTGACCTTTGGCGACAACGAGCATGCGCTCGTCCGCGAGCTGCTCGACATCAAGCGGAACCTCACGAAGCTCAACAAGCTCGAGGCCTACCACGACGCCGAGGAACGCAAGGAGGACGCGCACCAGATGTTCACGCTCGGTATGCTGGAGCTGCCGGACAAGGCAAAGATCGAGACGCTCTACTGGGAAATCAGCCAGGAAGTCGTCGCCAGTTTCAAAGGCCAGGCCTACGTGCCGGAGGAAATCCGCAAGCTCGAAGACCTGCTCGGCGACCAATACCTCTGCAACTTCTCCGTCTTCCAGTCGCTGCTCGACCACTGGGCGCTGGGCCAGCTCTTCCCCATCATGCCCATCGCGCGGCTCAACGAGCGCCCGACCAAGGAGGGCACGCTCGTGGACATCACCTGCGACTCCGACGGCTGCATCAACAAGTTCGTGGACCTGCGCGACGTGCGCGACACGCTGCCCCTCCACCCGCTCGCCCCCAACGGCAACGGCGCGCCCGAGCCCTACCACCTCGGCTTCTTCCTGATGGGCGCGTATCAGGACATCATGGGCGACCTGCACAACCTCTTCGGCCGCGTCAACGAGGTCCACGTCTTCCTTGAGCCCGACGAGCCGACCGGCTACTACATCGAGGAAATCATCGAGGGCAACACCATCGTCCAGACGCTCGCCGCCGTGCAATACGACGAGAACGAGATCAAGCGCCTGATGAAGGCGCAGGTGGACGAGGCCATCAAGTCCGACCGCATGAAACCCAGCGAAGGCATGCGGCTGCTGGACGATTACGAGCGCGGGCTGAAGGAATACACCTACCTCACGTTCTGAGCGGGAGAAGTCAATGGAGCCGAAACGTCCAACGTTCAACGCTCAACGTTCAACGTTCAGCGGCCTGTCTTTGAACGTTGGAAGTTGGAAGTTGGAAGTTGAGCGTTTTCCCTTTCCGGTCATTGCCCGATGACCACGCCCGATCTCCTGCCCTTGTTGCGTCGGCTGGTCCGGGGACTCACTGCCACTTTCTGGGGCTTGCCGGGCACGCTGCTGGTCTGCGTGCTGATGGCCATGGGGGAATTTCCGCGCGCCCTGGGCTGCGCACCGCCGCTGATCACGACGGGGCTGCTGCTCTTCGGCGTGTTCGAACTGGCCGGCTACCAGCCGCAGGAGCGCGCGTGGCAGACCGCGCTGGACCGCGCCCGGCTCCTTGCGCTCGTCAACTTCGGCCTCTCGCCGTTCGTGTATTTCTGGAGCCGGCTGCCCACGGAGGCCTATTACTTCCAGATGGTCATCGCGCTGGCGGTCACGGGGCTGCTGTTTCTCCTCCAGTTGAACCACGTCCTGCAACGCCTCGCCGCGCTGCTGCCGGATGAAACGCTCCGCGAGGACGTCCGCTTCTTCACGCGGCTGAACCTGAGCCTGATGCTGCTCGGCTTGGCGCTGATGGGCGGCTACCACCTGCTCGCCCAGTTCGACTACCTGCCGCAGGCCGTCATCGAGGCCCTGGAGTTCGGCCAGATCGCGCGCATCCGGTTTGCCCTCATCGTGGTGCTGGTGCTGCTCCCCGTGTCGGTGACGATGTCGCTGGTGTGGAAGACGCGCGACGTGGTCCTGAGCGGCGTCTTTGGTTCACGCAGTTGAGCGCGGAGGCTTCAGCTCGGGGCCGACCCAAACAGATGCGCGAACAGCCGCCGGGGCGAGTTCGTCCGAACTCCGAACATCCGTCCCCGGCGCGTCGGTCTCCGCCGGAAATTATCATGAACGTGACACCAATCATCTCGACTCGTGGGCTGGCTTCGCCCGGGCGACTGGCCCTCACCCTCGTGCTCGCCGGGGTTTTCGCCTTGGGCGCCGCGTTGCCCGCCAGCCACGCTGCCGGCGTCACGTTGTGGGACACGGGCAAGACTCTGGGGGACGCCGCGCCGACGGCGGGGAGGACGGGTTGGGTCGCCGAGGCCACCGTGTTG
>JBJTAU010000108.1:0-10058 GCA_046090965.1 Limisphaerales bacterium
TCTTCGCCTCACGCACGCGGGTGACGCCCAGGGAGAGGGCGGCCATGCGCATGGAGATTTTCTGCTTCCGGCTCAGGTGCAGCGTCTGCGTGAAGGCGTTCTCCAGCAGGCGGAAGAGCTTGTCGGTGATTTCCGTTTCGCCCCAGAAGAAGCTCTGGAGGTCCTGCACCCACTCGAAGTAGCTCACCACCACGCCGCCCGCGTTGCAGAGGATGTCCGGGATGATGAAGATGTCCGGGCGCTGGTCCAGCACGAGGTCGGCCTCGGGCGTGGTCGGGCCGTTCGCGCCCTCGGCGAGGATGCGGCACTGGATCTGGCCGGCGTTGGCCGCCGTGATCTGCCGCTCCATCGCGGCAGGCACGAGGATGTCGCAGGGCGTGACGAGGAGTTGCGCGTTGGAGAGGTTCTCGCCGCCGGGGAAGTGGGTGACGGATTTCGTGCGTGTGACGTGCTCGTGCAACTTGTCGAGGTCGAGTCCGCGCGCGTTGAACGTGCCACCGAAGGCGTCGCTGACGGCGATGATCTTCACGCCGTAACGAGCGAGGGAGAAGGCGGCGACGGAGCCGACGTTGCCGAAGCCCTGCACCACGGCGGTGGCCTGGCTGGCGTTGAGGCCGATGGTGTCCATCGCGCGACTGGCGAGGTAGCCAACGCCGCGCCCGGTCGCCTCGCGCCGCCCCAGCGAGCCGCCGATGGCGACGGGCTTGCCGGTGACGACGGCGGGCGTGGCGTGGCCGGCGTGGACGGAATAGGTGTCCATCATCCACGCCATGACCTGCTCGTTGGTGCCGAGGTCGGGCGCGGGAAGGTCCCTCTGCCGCCCGATGAAGGAGACGAGTTCCGGCGAGAAGCGGCGCGTGAGCCGTTCGAGGTCGCCGACGGACATCTGCGCGGGGTCGCACGCCACGCCGCCTTTCGCGCCGCCGTAGGGGAGGTTCATCAGCGCGCACTTCCAGCTCATCCACATCGCCAGCGCGGCGACTTCGCCCACGGTCACATCGGGGTGATAGCGCATGCCGCCCTTCGTCGGACCGAGCGCGAGGTGATGCTGCACACGGTAGCCGGCAAAGACCTCGACCTTGCCGTCATCGCGGCGCACGGGCACGGCGACAGTGAGCGCGCGCTTGGGATACTTCAGGCGATCACGATCGTTCGCGGGGATGTCCAGCCGATCCGCCCCGAGATCGAACTGCTGGCAGGCCATGTGGAAGGTCGGGTGATCGTAGACGTGCATGGGGGAAGTTGAGCGCGACGACGAAGTAGAGGCAAGGGGAGTAATCGAGGGAAAGTAATTGGTAATTAGTGCTTAGTCAGGAACGTGATGTTCCAGCCGCCAACTCATCACTAATGACTAATTGCGTTTCCCCGCCCTCACTTCGGCGCGGGCGCGGTGAGCACGAACTCAATCAGGTCCGCCACCGACTGCGGCGTCAGCCCGGCGGTGAGGTTCTCGGGCATCAATGACTGGCCGGAGCTCTTCATGCCCTTCACCTTCGCGCGCGGCAGCGTGACGGTCTGGCCGCTGGCCATGCGCAAGGTCACGTCGCTGGGCGTCTCGTTGCCGATGATGGCTGTTTAGCTCTCGCCGTCCTTGGTGTCCACTTGGAAGGCGATGAACTGCGGCGCAATCTCGGCGTTCGGGTCAATGAGGCTGGCCAACACCTTCTCCTTGCCAGCGGTCTTCACCGTGACGAAATCCGGTCCCAGCGCGAAGCCATCCGTGCCAGCGCGGTGACATGCGGCGCAGCGCTCGAGGAAGACGGTTTTGCCGCGTGCCGCGTCGCCGCGCAGATCGAGCGCGGGCTGGAAAGACTTCAACACGTCCGCCGGCTTGGGCGCAGGCGGGAAGAGTTTCGCGGCGAGCGTCGCGACTGACTTGTCCTTGCTCGCCTGCAACGTCTTCACCGAGGCGGCGGGAAGGTCCGTTGGTTTCACGCCGCCGGACTCAATCGCCTTGAGCAAGGCCAGTGCGCGCTCGGAGCGGGTGGTCAGCGCGGCGAGCGCGTCGGCGCGGACGCGCGGCGAGAAGTCGGTCCAGCGCTTGACCAAGGCATCGCCCACCTCCGGCGCGGGAAAGCGGGCGAGTGAGCCGAGGGCCGCGAGCTTGAGCGGCTCCGAAGACGAATCGAGCAGCGGCACGAGCATCGCGCCGGACTCGGCGCAGCTCGTAAGCGCGAGCCACTGCGCAGCCTGCACACGCGCGGTATCGGCGGCCTTCTCGTTGCCGACGGTTTGCGCGGCGGCGGCGAAGACGCCTTTGAGGTGACTCAGCTTGTCCATCGCGGCGAGTGTCGTGCCGGCGCGGACCGCGCCATCGCCGAGCGCGCGCACCCACGTCGCCACGGGCGCGTTCGGGTCGGGTTTGGCGACGAACTCCAGCACCGGTCTGGCTTCGGGGTAGCTGTTACGTGCGCCGATCATTTCGGCGAGCTGGCGGAGAAAGTCCTCGCTGCCCGGCTGGCCGCGACAGCGCACGTCGCGCACGAGATGGGCGAAGACTTCTCCCCCACCGTCCGCCAGCGAACTCAGCACAGCGGCACGCATCCACGGACTGTCGGCATCGTGCTGGATGAGGTCGGCGAGGGCCTTGGGCCGGGCTGGGCTGCGCACGTCGCCGAGCGTGAACGCGAGCTGGTAGCGCACGCGCGACGAAATTTCGCGGGCTGCCATCGCCAGCAAGCGCTCGGCGAGCTGGCCGGTGCTTTTGGAGCCGAGGATGGCGGGCTCGCTCAGCCTCACGGCGTGCTCGCGGACGCGTTCGTCAGAATCGCCGAGGGCGGGTAACAGGTGCTTGGTCTCGAGCGCGATGAGACCCTGCAACGCGTAGAGGATATGGATGCGGCCGAGCGTGGACTTGGTGCGGGCGTAGAGCGTCTCCAACTCCGGCACGGCGCGGCGATCCTGCCGTTCGTAGAGCAGGCGCGCGGCGGTGTCGCGCGTCCAGCCGTTCGGGCTGTCGAGGTTCGCGACGAGCTGCGGGGTGGTGGCGGAGCCGAGCTTGGGCAGCTTGGGCTGGACGAAGTTCTCCGGCACGACGCGGTAAATGCGGCCGCGGTCGTTGCCGCTGTTGAGGTCAATGTGCTTTTTGATGGCCTCGGGGATGGACCACGGATGCTCGATGACCTCGCGATACATGTCGGCGATGTAGAAGCAGCCGTCCGGCGCGTTTTGAAAATGCACCGGGCGAAACCAAGTGTCCCGCGAGGCGAGGAACTCGAAGTTCTGCTCGTCCGCCGGGCGCTTCGCGGTGAGCGCGACGCCATTGGGCGAAAGAATTTTCCGGTGAACCAAGTTTCCGCCCGCGTCGCCGATGAAGGCGTTGTCCCCGAACTCGGGACCGTAAGCGTTACCTCGGTAGATCGTCGCACCGGTCGCGCCGGTGAAGTAGCCGGAGACGCGCCCGCCGCCCTCGACCATGCCGGGCACCACGCCGCTGATGCGCCAGCGCGTGCGGACAATGCGCCACGGTTCATCGGGGCTGAGGCGGAAGACCTCCGCCGCCGGGCCATCCGCCGCGATGCTGATGCGCGGGCTGGGCATGGCGAAGGCCGGGTTCCGCGCGGCGTAGCGAAGGTCGAACATCAGGAGCTGGAGATGGTCGCGGGTGCTGCACACGAACTTCCGCCCCACCGAATCGAAACTCATGCCGTATTGGCCACCGCCGACCGTCGGTTGCATCCGCATGCTGCGCGGGTCGAAGGCGAAGTCGCGCCCGCGCAGGTCCAGCGCGGGGCCACCGTTCGTCGCCGTGGACTTCACGTCGTTGCCCCCGATGGGACCGGTCGCGCCGTGGATGCGGTTATCGAGGCCCCAGTTGAACGAGTTGATCAGCGCCTGCACGTTTAGCCGCGCGGCCCCGCTGCCGAAGCCGGTGAAAACCACCTTGCGCTCGTCGGCCTTGCCGCTGCCCTTCGTGTCCTTGAGCCAGATGATGTCGGGCGTCGCGCCCACGAAGACGCCGCCGCCGTAGCAGATGATCGCCGTGGGCCACGGGAGGTTGTCGGCGAAGATGGTGGACTTGTCGAACTTGCCGTCGCCATCGGTGTCCTCCAGCAGGCGGATGCGCCCGGCGTGCGGCGTCTCATCGCGCCGCTCCGAGTAGTCAATCATCTCCACGACGTAGAGCTTCCCGTTCTCGTCGAATGCCATCGTGACGGGGCTGTTGACGAGCGGTTCGGCCGCGACGTGTTCGAGGCGGTAACCCTTCTGGACCTGGAATGTCTCGACCGCCTTGGCCGGCTCGACGGCGGGGAAACGCGGCAAGTCCTTCGCCGTGACCTCGGGCTGCGCGCCGGCCTTGCCGTAAACCTCGGAGTAGTTGACGCGCGTTTTGGGCGCGGGCTGGGCGGGAGCAGCAAACGCGACGAAGCAGCCCAGCCCAGCCAGCAGTGAAAGAGAAAGCAGCGGTCGCATGGGCAGACGATGACGGGTCAGCCGACAGCGGGGAAGCGGGAATAATTCAGCGGGTCAGTTCCGCACCGAGCGCACGAAGGCGTCCAACTCATCGCTCTGTCGGCCCTTCAGCTTGGCCTTGCCCCGCATGGACCCGATGATGCGGCTCCACTCCTCACCGCCGTAGGTGGCCGGGTCGTATTGGCGGTGGCAGTCCACGCACGGCCCGGCGATCACTTCGCGGCCCACACGGATCTGGGAGGCACTCAGGCCGTTCTGAAACTTGGCGACCACCGGGACGACGGCCTTGGGCGGGTCGAGCTCCACCTTCGCCGTGGCGCTGGTGCTGGCTGCCGGAGCCGAAGCGGTGCCGGTTTTCTGCGCGGTTTGTGCCGAAGGCGGGGGCGGGCTGGAGGGATCGCGAGCAGCAGTCTTCCGCTTGGCCCAGACCAAGGCTCCGGCGAGCACCGCGACCGCGACGACGCTGGCGATCACGGCCCCCATGACCACCCTGGCCTTGCTCCCGCCCACGGCGACCACGTCCGCATCGTCCCCGCTGTCGTCGAGCTTGAGCGGCGTCTCGCGCTGGCAGTGTGGGCAAGGCACGCTCGCGCCGACGGCGTCGGCGGGATACTCGATGAGGCCGCCGCAATGTTCACAACTGCATTTCAGGAAACCGGCCATGGGATGTCGCTATTTTTCACCGTCGGGTTCAAGCACGCATCGAAAGCCATACAAGCCGCCGCGCCCGCTCGGCAGCGCGATGTGGCGGCAGGCGTTCTGCACGCTGACCGGATCCCAAAAGACCCAGGACGCGCCACGCAAGACCTTGAACTTCCGGCCACCACCGTCCTCCTTCAGCTTCTTGTCCTCCTGCAAAATCTTCGGGTCGTTCATGGTCTTCACATACCAGTCGTTGACCCACTCGAAGGCGTTGCCTCCAAGGTCGTGGATGCCCAGCGCATTCGCCGGGAAGCTGCCCACCGGCGCGGTGTTGTCACCCTCCGCCGGCTTGTAGCCGGGGAGCTTGGGCCAGTCCGCCATCTTCGGCCAGTTCTCGCCCCAGGGGAATTTCCCCTTGCCCATCGCCGTGCTCCACTCCGCGTCCGTGGGCAACCGGTAGCGGTCCTTGCTGCCCAGCGCGCCGGCCTTGCGCTCCTTCTCGGTGAGCCAGCGACAATACGCCGCCGCTTCCTCCCAGGTCACGTTGCAGATCGGGTGGTTCATCTTCCCGGTGTAGCCCAGCGCAGCCCAGTCCTGCTTGGCGAAGGAATCCGCGAAGGGTGCATAGTCCGACACGCGGGTCTCGAAGACGCTCATCAAAATGCGCGTGCCGGGCACCGGGACGAACTTCATGTCGAGGCTGTTGGCGTAGGGCTTCTCCTTCGTGGCGGCGAACTTACCCTGCGCAAACGCACCCGGGGCGAGCACCAGCACGGCCAGCAGGAGGAGGCTGGTGCGGCTGGGCTTGAAGCAGGTCCAACGGGCGCTCACGGCGTTTTGGTTCTCCGGAATTTGTCCGGTTGGCGAGCTAAAAGGAGCCATGGGGGGGGAAGCGTCAGGGGCGGACCCTACTCGTAGATGTCGCGCTGCGCGAGGTCATCCGCGGAGTATTTGGACTCGCCCATCTTGACCGCGCGCACGACGACCTGCGAGGCCCAACTCGGCAGCAAAGAGGCCAACCCGGGCAGGCAGTCACCGAAACCGGGAATGTGGAAGTGCGCACCCAGCGCCCGGTCCGGGCGGAACTGGTGGTTGCGCAGCGCGATGCGAATAACCTTCTGCGTGAAGTCCCGGTAGTGCGGCCCACGATAGCGCGCGGCATACATCGGCGGCATATCGAGGAACAGCATCATCAGCAGCGAGACCGGCGTGCGGACGTTCGGGTAGGTGACGATGAAGTGGCCGCCCGGCTTGAGCACGCGGTTGATCTCGGAGAGAAACCAGTCCGTGTCCACCAGATGCTCGATCGTCTCGCCCGCCAGGACGACGTCGAAGGTCGCGTCCGCGTAGGGCAGCGCATCGCTCTCGATGTCGTGGACCTTCGTGTGATAGCCCAGCGCAGTCGCCCCCGCGAGATACTCGGGTGCCACGTCCACCCCGTGCAACTCATGCTTCCCGACGAAGGGCCGCAGCAGCGAACCATCCGCGCAGCCGATATCGAGCACCTTGCGCCCGGCCGCATACTCGGCGAACAACTGGCGCACCTTCTGCACGCGGAAGTCCGGCCGGTCCGGTCCCTGTGCGATGGGGTAATGCTCGGCGACCTTGCGCTGTAACTCCGCGGGTTTCATGGCTGCTGGCTGCGGTAGCCTGCCACGCGGAAATAAAGGTTCGCAAGCCAAACGGGCAGCCAGCGCTTTACCGCCAGCTTGCAGGCGTGCCAGAGATTCTTGCGGAGAAAGTTTGGCGTGAGAAAGCGCCGGTAAGCGGGCGTGGCCCGGAGGATTTTGAAGAGCGGCCACCCAAAGATATAGAGCGCGCCGCTGCGCCGGATCAACTCGATCACGTCCGCGCATGCCGGCGCCGTGAGCCGCGCCATCAGGTTCCGCAGCACCTCCTGATGCACGAGCGCCTGCTGGCTGCCGGCTTTGAAGTAGGAAGTCGGGTGCACATAGAAGATCGCCAGGGGCTCAGGCACGAAGCAAGCGCCCCCCCGAAAGGCGGCCACGTAAAACCCGAACCAGTCCGAGTGCCACTTCAACTCCGGCACGAACTGCCCGGCGCGGATCAGCGCCGCGCGGCGGATGACGGAGGTGTTGGGGGCGATGTGCAGCTTCCCCTGCCGCTCCAATTCCACGAGGCGTTCGGGGGCGAGATAACAGGGCCGGTCGGCCATCCCAACGCCTACATGCCAGTTCATGCCCGAGGGCACTTCGCGGAAGTCGCTCACCGTGCAGCACAACGCGGCCTCGGGATGCTGGCGCAAGATGGCGAAGGATTTCTCGAACAGCGTCGGCCGTGTCTCGTCGTCCGCCGGCGCGAAGTAGAGGTATTCGCCACGCGCCAGTTCGATGCCCCGGTTGACACCGTAGATCACGCCCCGGTTCTGCTCGTTCCGGTGCGCCTGGATTACGGGGTTCCTCCGCGCGTAGTCTTGGATGATCGTCCAACTGCTGTCGGTCGAGCAATCGTCGATGACGATAACCTCCAGCGGCTGGAGCGTCTGGGCCAGCACCGCGTCCAAACAGCGCGGCAGGAGCGCCGCGTGGTTGTAGTTCGGGACGATGACCGTGAGCGAAGGCGTCTCCATGGCGGCTAGACTTCGCCCGCCTCGGCCCGGCGGAAGACCGCAAAGTGCGACGGCATCCCCCACGCCTCGATGAAGGCCCGGTCCTCGTTGCAAAAGCGCACGAACGTCGCGGCCTCGCCAGCGGCCAGCAGACGCAGCAATTGCCGCAGGCTCGCAACGGTTTGCAGCGACTTTTCCGTGTCGGCGTGCGCGGCCAGCGGCGCGGCGGCGCGCAAGCCCGTTTCCAGCACGGACAACTCCTTCGCTAGCTGGCCCGCCCGCTCGGGGCTGAACTGGTCAATCAGCCCGTCCACGCCCGCCAGTAGCGCGAGCAGGCGCGGCTCGAAATCATCCTCCACCTGCGGGAGGAAATGTTTGCGACCAAACAAATGGCTCAAGCGGCTGCGGCGGATGAAATCCTGCTGCTGGCGGAGCCGCTCGGCGCCAGGCAACTCGCGCTTGAACCAGTGGACCTCCAGCCCACCTTCGTAGTTGGGCCACGAGGAGTAATGCCACAGGCCCGCCGCCGCCATCTGCCCGCAGAGCACGCCAGGCTCGAGGAAATACTTGAGCCGCACGAAGGGATTTTCCAGCACGTCCATCGTCCAGGACTCCAGCCGCCGCTTGTGCGGAATGGAATCCCACTTGGTCTGGAAGAGCGCGCGGGCCGACGCCACGGCGTCCAGCCCCGTTAGCGCCCGGTGCCGCGCCTGCACCGCGCGGAGCATCAGCTCCAGAAACCCGCCGCACAGCTCGTAGTAAAACAGCACCACGAACCCGCCCGGGCGGGTAAGGCGCGCGCACTTCCGCACCCACAGGTCCGTCGGCTGGATCGTATAGATGAACCCCTCCGCGTCCACGAGGTCGAAGCGTTCCGCGTCCGAGGCCGGCTCGGGGAAGCTCTTCACGTCCCACGCCTCCAGCGCGCTCAACCGCTCCCCGAGTCCGAAGCGCTGGAAGTATTCCCGGATCACCGGATGCGCCTTCGGGTTCGGCTCGGCGAGCGTGCAATCCGCGCCCCACTGCGCGAAGACCAGCGAGTTCTCCCCCGCGTCCGGCCCGAACTCCAGCAGGCGCGCACCGCGAAAGAGCGCGGGCGGCAGCTTGAGCTTGTCGGTGAAGAGCCGCCGCCGGTGCTGCTCATGCGGGGCGAGGTCCGCCACCGACTTGAACGCGCCGTGCGTAGGCAGGATTTCCTGCTGCTGGGAGTAGCCGTAGAGGGTTTCGCTCATCGCGCGGCCTCAGAGGATTTTCAACTCCGGCATCGGCACGATGAACTTCCCGCCTTGCGCCGAATACCGCTGATGCCGCCGCATGATTGGCTCGTAGTAACGCCAGGCCATCACCACCACGGCGGCGGGCCGGCGCTCGTAAAGCGCCTCGGACGGCAGCACGGGCAAGTGGAGGCCGGGGCTGAACGTGCCCTGCTTCGCGGGATAATCATCCACGAGGTAGTCGATCAGCCCGCCCATGCCGAAGTGATACACGAGCGTCGTGCTCGTCGCGGACGCGCCGTAGCCGGCCACGGATTTCCCTTCGGCCTTGAGCCTTTGAAGAACGGCAAGCGTGTCCGCCTTCGCGCGCTCGATGCGGGTGTTAAACGCGCGGAACATCTCCGGCTGGTCAAGGCACTGTTGCGTCTCCAGCGCGAGCAGTTCTGCGACGATGGGCGCGACCTTTCGCGGTCCGCCCGCGAGCTGGATGGTGTAGCGCAGCGAACCGCCCTTGGTCGGCACGCGCAACACGTCCACGAGCTCCATGCCATGCCGCTGGAAGAACAGCGCAACCGGCTTCACCGCAAACGACGAGATGTGCTCGTGGTAGATGAAGTCGAAGACCATGTTCTTCACGAGGTCGCCGAGGTAATAGCTCTCGAAGACGAACACGCCGTCCGGCGCAAGCAACTCGCGGATGGCAGCAGCGATCTCGTCTAGGTCGTCAATGTTCGCGATCACGTTGTTCGCGCTGACGATGGCTGCCGGGCCGCGCTCCTGCCGGATCCGCCGGGCCACGGGCACGGTAAGAAATTCCGCCAGCGTCTCGACGCCTGCCGCCATCGCACGTGCCGCGATTTCCCGCGCCGGGTCCACGCCGAGCACCTTCATCCCGCGCTTCTGGTAGCTCTTGAGCAGCGTGCCGTCGTTGCTGCCCACATCAATCACCAGCGCGCCGGACGACGGTTTGATCCGACCAAGCACTTCCGCCGCGTAGTTGTCGAAGTGCTCCACGAGGCCGAGCGAACTCACGGTCTCGTAGATGTAATCGAGGTAGATGTGCTGCGGCTGCACCACGTCGATCAGTTGCGCGAAGCCACAGTCGCGGCAGAGATAAAGGTCGAGCGGGAAGACCGGCTGCGCTTCCTTCGTGCGCAGATAGGAGTCCGCCAGCGGCGTGGGCGTGAGCTTGAGCACAAGCTCCAGGCTGCGGCTGTGGC
>JBJTAU010000109.1:0-3986 GCA_046090965.1 Limisphaerales bacterium
GATGAGCGTGAAGTGCTGGACCAGCACGGTCGCGCCGGGAATGCCAAACTGAAACGCCTTGCGCAGGAAGGCTTCCAGCAAGGGCATCACAATCAGCGTGATCAGCACGACACTGAGCAGGAGGTTCTCAGCTTGGCGCAGCCAGGCACGCGGGCCGGTGGCGGGGACGGGTTGGGCGGCTGCGTCAGTGACTAACATGGGCGCGGCGTGGTGTGTGGCGCGTGATGCGGAAGTGCCGTCTCGGCAGCGCGGTCGTCACGCACCACGCACCGCGCACCACGTTGCTTTCCTCGGCTCATTTCGCCTTCGCGCGATACTCCTTCACGAGCTTCACGACCTCGTCGAACATATCGGCGGGGACCATGTTGCCACGAATCTTGGGATAGGCTTCGTCCATGAACTTCAGCCAGTCGGCGATGTCCTCCGGCGTGGGCTTGGTGACCTTCAGGCCGCGTTTCTCCATCGCGGCCACCGCCTCGTCGCTTTCCTTGCGGCCCTGCGCCCGGACTTGCCGGCCGGCTTCCGTCGCGGCCTTCATCAACTCGGCCCGCTTGTCGGCGGGCGTCGCGTCCCATGCTTTCTTGGTGACGATGGTCGCGCCCACCAAGGGCACCCAGTTCAGCTCCAGCATGTGCGGCGCGGGCCCGTAGAACTGGCCGGCCAGCGCGTAGATGGGCACGGTCGGCACCATGTCGAAGAGGCCGGTCTGGAGACCCGGGAGCGTGTCGGTATGCTCGGCGGGCACGGCGTTGACGCGCACGGCCTTCATGACTTCGCCGGAACGCGTGTCGCCGGACCAGACGAAGACCTTCATCTTGCGGTAGTCATCAATGCGCCGCGCCGGCTGCTTGGAGAAGAAGCGCACCCAGCCCAGATCGCCCCAGAGGATGACTTCAAAACCCTTGTCCCGGAATTTCTTGTCCAGGCCGGGCCGGAGTTTTTCGAAGACATACTCAAACTCGTCGAGCGACTGGAACATCATCGGCATGAGCTGGAGCGCGCGGACGGAATCCTCGATTTGCGCGAGCCCCGGTCCGGAGAGCATCGCGGCCTGGATTTGACCGCCGCGCATCCGGCGCACCATGTCGGCCTCGCCGCCCATCGTGCCGTCGGTGTAGATGGTGAGTTGGACCTGGTCGGCGGTGGATTTCTTCCACGAGTCGCCCATCTGCTGGAGGGTCTTGTGGAGCGAGGTGTCCTTGGGCGCGAGGGTGGCGAGGCGGATTTTAACGGGCGCGGCGGCGGAGACGACGAGCGTGGTTCCGAGCCAGACCAGCAGGGCCCAAAATCCAAGATCCAAAGTCCAAGGTCGCTTCGCAGGCCGGGCGCGACCGACGACGGAATGACTTTGGACTTTGGGCTCCGGACTTTGGACTTGGTTCATCACGGCTTTTTCGTTGGTTCCGGCGGCAAGGCCGGCAGTATTAAGTCATCCATCCGCCCAAGGAGCCACTTGGCGCGGCGCTGCATGATGGTGTTCACCAGCCGCCATTCGGGACGGGTGTCCACCTTAACGGCCAACGCCTGTTCGAGCAACGATTTGAACTCAGCAGCGTTCTGCTGCTTCACGCAGACGTTCTCGGCCAGTGAAACATACGGGGCGGCCTGGCGGCCTTCGCTCAACTGAACGGCACGTGCGAAGTGCTGCCTCGCCTTGGCCACTGCATCCGGTCCCGCGCCGGGCCGCGACAATTCAAAGGTGACGAGGAACGAGTGAATCGCGCCGTTATCGAATTCCTCGTCGAGCGCCAGCGCGCGATCGATCAGCGCCGCAGTCAGCGGCAGATCAGCGATGGCGTCGGGATTGTCCTTGGCGAGCGAGATGCCGGCGGCCCACGCCGTGGCGGTCCAATAGAGCAGATGCACGTCGGCCTTTTTCGCGGTGCGGACGGCGGCGGTGGGGTTCGCGCGGAGGGCCTTCTCGAAGCCGGGGTGCCGCACTTCCAATCCGCGCAGGCCGTAATTGCGCGCGCGCTCGTAGAGCCGCTTCGCTCGCAGGTGCCCCGCAACGGAAGCCGCCAGATCCTTGTCCTCCAACTCGTCGGCCGGTTGGTCGGCGAAGGCGAAGGCGTATTGCGTGAAGCCGCTGGCCAGCGCTTGAAGCAACTGGACGTGCTGCGGGGACTCCGCCAACAGCGACTCCATCAGCTTGAGGCTGAACGGCGCGGCGTCGCGAATGAGGTCGGGGTCGTTATCCGAGGCAAAGCTGCCGCCACCGTTGGAAAGCGCGTCACCGAGTTGATTGATGGCGAGGCGCTTGACCGAGCAGCCGGAAACCGCGAGTGCGAGCGCCAAGCCCGCGAACCACGCGCTCGTTCGGCGGCGCGTCATCGGTGGCTGCTTCGGAGACCAGTTCATGTGCCGTGGACTAACGGACGGAAATCAGGGCGCGTTTTTACCCGCCCGTGGAGGAGGAGGCAAAGAAATTTGAGGCCGAACTCGAGGGCGCCACCATTCACCTGAAGACTCTGCGGAAACCACGGCGCGATGTCCCGGCTTGTTTGCGAACGTCCGCGCCCTAACATCCGCCTGCACCTGCGGCACTGCATGATTACGAATCTCTCCCTCGCGCACGCTTCCCACCGCCCTTTGCGGTTGGGCTGGCTGAGTATTCTCGCCGCCGCATTGCAACTCGGCGCTGCGGAGCCGGCGGGTGATCCCGTCGCGCCTTGGACCAAAGGCGTCCGTCTCGCGCCGGTCTCCGCCGTCGCGGGCCGGCACACCATTCACAGCTACTACGTCGCCAACCCTGAAAGCCCGGACGGCAAGCACGTCCTGTTTTTTAGCTCGCAGCATCCCGCCGGCTACGTGGGAGAAGTGCGGATTTTGGAGCGCGCCACCGGCAGGGAAACCGTGCTCGCCGAAAACGTCCACACCGAGGACGCCCACCGAGCCGCGTGCCAGCAATGGCTCTCGGGCGGCCAGCGCGTCGCGTTCCATGAGGTCGTCGGGAAGCAGTGGCGCGTGGTCGTCGTGGACGTGGCGACGCGCGCGAAGACCGTCGTCGCGGAGGACCGGCAACTCGGCTTCGGCCAACCCGCTGGCGATTTGCTCCCGCTCTACGGCTGCCATTGGAGTCCCGGCCCGCACCGCGACTTGGAGCTTTGGGACGCGCGCACCGGCAAGCTCACCCGCAGCGCCACCATCGCCGAAGTCGAGGCGAAGTATGGCGACTGGCTCAAGACCGAGTTCGCCGGCAAGCCCTGCTCGATTTTCTTCCCCGTCATCAGCCCCGATCTGAAGCGCGTGTTCTTCAAGATCGCCGCCGGCAATGGTGGCGATAACTTCATGTCCAAGTCCGCCAGCCATCGGCAAGGCCTCGTCTGTTACGACTTCGCGCAGGGGCAGTGCTTCTGGCAACGCGCCAAGTGGGGACATCCGGCTTGGGAGCCGGATTCGCGGCACATCTTTGAGATGGGAAACATCCGCATGGACACCAATGTGCCGGAGATTCAATTCACCAAGCTCAACGACGTGCCCAACCTGCGCGGCTCCCATCCCTCAGTCAGCCCTGACGGCAAGCTCATGGTCACCGATGGCTACAGCGAAGCCGCCGGCGGCCCGCCGCTCGAGTGGGGTGTCATGGTGGCCGACTTGAACGGCGGGAAATGGGCGTTGCTCCACAGCTTCGTGCAAAGCAAAGGCGCGCTCTCCTGGCGGCGCAACGACCCGCACCCCGCCTTCAGCGCGGACAGTCGCCGCATCTACTACAACGTCAGTGACGGCCAGTTCACGCGGCTCTTCGTAGCGGAGCGCGCCCAGCCCTGACTGCGAGACAACTCATGTCCGAACCCTTCAAACTCACCCGCATCCCGTCCCTCAAAACGGTCGAGGACTTCCGCAAGCACTGCGCGTCACTCGGAATTGAGTTGCCGTGCGAAGATGCCGTTGCCAGCGGCAACTCCCCGCTCGCCGAGCCAGTGCCCAGCCTCACCGTCAACGGCAAGCGCGTCGGCAACCGCATCGCGCTGCACCCGATGGAAGGC
>JBJTAU010000110.1:0-8538 GCA_046090965.1 Limisphaerales bacterium
ATGGGCGCGTGCGACGCGTTCAACGCCGCCACCAGCTTCAGCCAGTCGCCCGCCAGCGGCCGGTTCAGACCGATGCCGAACAAACCATCCACGAGGAGCGCGCCTGAAAAACCTTTCACTTCCGCCACCACCGCCAATGGCTCGGTCACGCTCAACACGCGCACGCGCCGATCGGCCAAACTCTCCGCCGCGAACCGCGCGTCGTCTCCGTTGTGGCCGTTGCCGGCGAGCACCAGGATCTCCGCGCCGGGCTGCGTCATTCGCCGCGCGACCCGCGCCACCGCCGCGCCCGCCCGGCGCATCACGGCTTCCTCGCTCACGCCGGTCGCCCACGTGGCGCGTTCCCACTCGCGCATTTGGGCGACGCTGATGACAGGTGTTGGCATGGTGCAAGTATCGGGCAAATCCACGCCGACTGCAACGCACGGTTACAACTGTTCATCCGCGCAGGCGCACAGCCGGCGGTAATATTCCTCGCGTTCCATGCCCAGCGCGGCGGCTCCGAACGCTTCGGCATCTTCCGCCGTGGCGAAGTCGCCGTAGTTCACGGCGACCAGTTGGTAGAGCACCAGTGCGGGAACTGAGTCGAGATCATGCTCGAAGCGCGGGTGAACGCAGATGCGGAAGCCGGCGTCGGGACGGTCGCCCAGCGGCTCGGCGTAGGCGAACTCTTCGGTTTGGAGCGGCACCGAATCGAACGCGACGGTGCATGGGTAGCGCACGAGCGTGCGATCGTTGAGCAGTTGTTGCAGCTCGGCCCAGCCGAGGCGCGGACCGTATTTCGCGCGGACCTCGCGGCCTTTCGCGGCGCAGTGCTCGCGCAGGGATTGGCGGGCGTCCTCGGCAGTCAGTTGATGGCTCATGGCGTGACGGGCTTGGTGAAGCGGCCTTGCAGGATGGGCACGGCCACGCGTAGCAGGACGGTGTAAACGAGCAGGCCAAACGCCCAGATGCCGAGGCACACGAGCGTTTCGTTCCACGTCGGCGAGTATTCCACGATCTCGCCGAGCGGTGAGGGCACGAAGCCGGGGATGACGAGGCCCATGCCCTTTTCAATCCAGATGCCGATGATCGCGAGCACGCACGCGACGTCGAGCCAGCGCAGGCTGGTGCTGATGGGCAGGAGCAGCAGCGTGAGCGCGACGAGGTTGCAGGCGATGGCAGTCCAGATCCACGGCACGAGCGCGTGATGGCCGTGCAGGCCGAGGTAGAGATAGGTCGCGGAGCTGACGTGGAGGTTGCCGGTGTAGAACTCCTTGAAGACCTCGTTGCCGAGCAGGAAGACGTTGATGATCATCGCTACCTGCACGATGTGCCGGAGCGTGAACAGCGCGCGGTCGCTGATCATGAGGCGGTCGTGCATCCGCGCGCGGATGACGCGGCCCAGCTCTGGGGCTTTCATCAACTCGCGCACGGCTTCGGCGGGCAGGCGCAGCACGCGCGAAGGTTCATCGGCGATGGCGGTGGCCGTGCGCGGCGTGCCGGCCAGCGCGGAGATTTCGCCAAACTGCTCGCCCGGCCCGAGCGTGCGCACGGTGCGAACGCGCCCGCTGTCCTCGCGGTTCACGGAGACGCGGCCGGCGAGGACGAAGAACGCGTCGTCGCCGCGAGTGCCCTGGCGCAGCAACGTGCGGCCGGCCGGGACTTCCAGCGCCGCCCCGCTGGCGAGGGCGCGCAGGCGGGCTTCGGCGGAGGCGGAGTTCAACTCGGGCAGCCGCGTTGCCAGCAGTTCCCAATCGGCGGGCGTCGCGTGGTTCACGACGAGCGGCGCGACGTCGGTTTCGGTCGCCGTCGCGGCGGAGTGCGCGGTGAGCCGGCGGACGACTTGCAGCGCGAGGATGATGAGCGCCGGCCCGGCCGTGAACGCGGACGCGAGGAAGCGCGGGCCGATGATGGCAGAGTTCCAGAACGGCCGCCCGCCGAGACCGACGTAGAGGAACGCCGTGACCGTGTGGATGGAGACGGCCCACACGATGCCGATGAAGATGGGCGGCAGGTAAAGCCATTTGTTCGGCGGCTGCTTCGCGTAGCGGCAGTAGAGCAGGTAGGCGCAGACGTAGAGGTTCAGCGCGAGGTAGCCGTTGAGCACGATGACGTCCCAGCTCAGGAGCGAGCCGGGGAAGTTGAACTTGCCGATGCCGGGAATCAGGTGCCAGAAGCGGTCGGGCCGCCCGAGGTCCACCATCACGACCGCGAGGCCCATGAGAATCGCCGCGATGGCCAGCAGCTCGCCGATGATGACGAGATCGTGCAGCTCCTCGTTTTTGTAAACGTAAACGGGGATGACGAGCATGACGGCCGCCGCCGCCACGCCGACGAGGAAGGTGAAGTTCGCGATATAGACGCCCCACGTGACTTGGTCGGTCATGCCCGTGACGGCGAGGCCGTGGACGAACTGCCGCGCGTAGGCGTTGAGGCCCACGAGGCAGAGGGCGAACAGCACGCCGGTCCAAGCGTAGTAGCGCCAGTCGCCCTCGCAGGCGAGTTGGGTGCAGCGGGCGAGGAAGCCCAGAAAGTTTTTGGCCACCCGCGTCATACGTCGAAGTAGTAGAAGAACCTCGGGAGCGTCCCAACTTCCTCCTTCAGCACGAACACGCGCTTGTGCCGGAGGATTTGCGAGACCTCGCTCGCCGGGTCGAGGATGTTGCCGAACTTGCGCGCGCCGGTGGGGCAGACTTCGAGGCAGGCCGGATACTTGCCCGCGCGCGTACGCTGGATGCAGAAGTGGCATTTCTCCATCACGCCCTTGTGGCGCGGGCGGTTGCCCAGATACGCCATGTCGGGATTGATTTGCTCCTTCGGAATCTTCGGCTCGGCGAAGTTGAAGCGCCGCGCGAAGTAGGGACACGCCGCCTCGCAGTAGCGGCAGCCGATGCACCAGTCGTAGTCAATCACCGTGATGCCGTCGCTTTCCTGCCAGGTGGCGTCCACGGGACAAACCTTCACGCACGGCGGGTTCTTGCACTGGTGGCACTGCACCGGCATGTAGAAGAAGCCTTTCTCCGGCACCGTCGGCGTCGCGTAATGGTGATCGCCCTTCTCCAGGTCAAACGTGCCGTTGGGCATCTTGAGCACACGGATGTATTGGATCTCTGGGCTGCGGGACTGGTTGTTCTCCGCGACGCACGCGTGGACGCACTTCCGGCAGCCGATGCAGCGCGTGAGGTTCAGGCAATACACGAACTCCACGCCGTCCATCGGCCGCAGGTCGCGCACGTGCGGGCGCAGGCCGTATTGCTTCTCGACCTCGCGGCGGATGCGCGCCAGCGCCTGCTCCAGCTCGACGGGCGTGAGTTCCTTGTAGTGCTTCTGGAGAAACTCCTCGACCGAACCGAAGTCCGACAGCTCGCGCAACGGCGCGAGGCTCGCGGCCATCGCTGCCAAGCCCGACGCGACGGCGGCGGACGTGCGGAGGAAACTCCGGCGGCTCGTGCCCTCCGGCGGAGGAGAGGCGGCGAGGTTCGGCAAGGAAGTGTTCGCGGCCATGTCAGTGTCCTTTCGCCACCGCGCGGGCCGGTGGCGGGAGTGGTTTGATTCGCGGAATCGCGGGCGCGTGCGGGTCGTGGCAGGAGGAGCAGTCCTTCCGCTCGACTACGCCAAGCTTCGCGTTCCAGAAACCGTTGTGCCGGCCATGCACGCCCTCCTGCCAGTCGCGGTAGCTCGGGCCGTGACAGCTCGCGCAGAGCAACGTGCTCTCGGCGAGCTTGAGCTTCTTGCCGCCGGCCGTGTGCAGCTCGTTCAAGTTCGCGGGGTCGTGGCAGTTGAAGCAGTGGTCGTTGCCGATGGTGCGGCCGTGCCGGGCCACGTCGTTCGTGTGCGCGGCGGGCGTGAGGATTTTTCCCTCGGCATCAAACTTCAGCTCGACCTTCTCCTCTGGCGCGTGGCAGGCCGCGCAGTTCATCCGCGAGAAGACCAGGTCGCGATGCGCGACCGACGGGAGCAGGTTGCCCGCCGCGTCCAGCTTCGGCGCGACCGGCTGCTCCTTCTTGTGGCAGGCGTAGCAGTCGAGGCCCGAGACATCGCCGCCGGACTTGGTGAGCTCCGCGACGGAAAGCCGGACAGTGGCGGTGTTGGTGAAGACTGGCCCGACGGGAACTGGCTTGCGCTCGCTTACCGTCACCGCACTCGACGCCGCCCAGAACGCGAGCGCGAGGCAGGTGAACTTCACCGTCAGCCCCGCCAGCACCGCCGTGGTTTTCTGGTCGTCGTTCATGCGGTCGAAGGGTTGCGGACCGATGCCGACCGTGCGCGGTCACTTCGCGAACGTGCGGACTTTGGCGACGAGCGCCTTCAGTTCATCGTCCGTAAGCGTGCCCTTGAACGGCTTCATCTTCTCCTTGCCCTTGTCGGTCACGCCGTCCTTGAGGCGCTGGAGAATCTGCTCGTCAGTGAACTGCTTCTGGTAAGCACCGTCAGTGAGATCCTTCGCGCCGGCCATGCGGCCTGCCTTCGTCTTGGCGGTGCCGTCCGCGCCGTGGCAGGAACCGCAGTGCTTTGTCCAGTTCTCCGCGACATCGGCGGCGGGCAGGGTGGCGGTTCCGACCAACAGCAGGGCCGCGGTCATGAGGGGGAGGGTTTGGGGTTTCATGGCTGAGTGGTTGAGTGTTTCAGAAGCGGTAGGTCACAGTGGAATAGACAAGATGGGCGTCGTAGTTGTCCCGCCCGCCGGTGGTCTCATCGCGGTGGACGAAGTAGCCGTAGCTCAACGTGCCGCGCACCGTCTTGCTGAAATTGCGGACGAAACTCGCGTTGACCGCGTGGTCCTGCGCACTGGTGCCGTAGGGCATGGTGCCGCCGGAATTGATGAAGTTGTTGGCGCGATAGAAAAAGTAGTTCGCCTGGAAATCCGTCTTGTCATCCACCACGAAGGTCACCGCCGTGCCGGCCTGCCAGTAGTCGTTGCGCGCGTCGCTGACGAGGTTGGCGGGGGCCCCGGTAATCTGGCGATACGGCGTGGACGTGCTGTCGAGTGCGTAGCTGAACGTCCCCTGCCAGAAGAGCCGCGACCACGGCACCCAGGTCAGCGACTGGCTGAGGATGTGGGCAGTAGTCCGCCCGCTTTCGACGCCGGCGAGCGCGCCCGCGAAGGTTTCGATGGTGGACACTTGGAAGTCGTAGCGGGTCACCACGGTCACGTTGGGGCGGGGTCGCCAGGTGGCGCGGAGGTTCAGGTCATCGGTCTGAAAAGTGTGCTCGCGGAGGTAAGCGGGATAGCGATCGGTGCCGGCGGTGTTCGGCGTTGAGTCAACCAGATGCGTGTAATCGTTCCGGCGATGCAGGTGGTAATACTGCCCGGAGAAGTGCAACTGCCGCAGCGGATACCAGTTCGCCCCGAGCGTGTATTTCTGCGTGAACCGTTGTGAGTCGGTGCTGCGGGAGACGCCGGTGGTGCCGGCCGTCAGGTCCTGCTCCAATTCCCGCAGGTAGCCCTCGCCCTGCGACCACAGGCCGCGCGCGTAGAGCACCCAGTTGGTGAAGCCCGTGAAGCGCGCCTCCAGCGCCTCGGTGACGGTGAGATAGCCGTTCTGCCGCGTGTTGAGGTTCAGCGCCGAGGACGCGGGGAAGGGTGCGACTGTGCCGGTGGTGTTCTCAGTGAAGAGCGCGCTGCCCGTCGTGTCGTATTTCTCCGCGCGCAGAGATGGCACGAGCACCCAGTTCTCAGCCAGTTCCAGTCGGAGGGAGATGTTCATCTCGTATTGGTCCACGATGGAGCCGCCGGACAAGTTGACGTAGCCCTCGTCACGCGCCTGCTTGCCGGGATAGACCGGCAGATACGGCGCATCGAAACTCCCACCGTAGATCCGGCTGCCGCCGATGTCCGTGTTCAGCCGCGTGTAGGAATAACCGGTGGTGAGCATCACGGCGTCGCTGATGCGCGACTCGGTCGAGGCGCGGATGTTGAACATGTCCGACTCGAAGATGTCCCGCTGCGTGACGTAGCGGTCCGCCGCCTCGCCCGGCCGGCGGCGTTCCTTGAAGGAGTTGCTGTTGTCCACCAAGTCTAGCCGCAGGCCGAGGCCGAACTCGGTGACACCGAGTGTCTGCTTGAGATTCGCTTCGATGCGGTTACGCGCCTCGTTCAGCTCGCGGAAGCTCGGCACCATCCCGCGCGTCGCGCCACTCTGCGTCGAGTCGCCCCAGACGAGCGAATCCTTCCGGCCCTCGCGGTATTCGTGTGCGTATTTCAGCGTGAGCATCGGCCCATCCGGCGGGGTCAACCCGCCTTCGATCCAAACCTCGCCCCGATCCACGCCGAAGTTCTCGTCGTAGAAGGAGAACGCCGCGCCCGTCGTCGGGAAGCGGCCGCCACTGCCATCGTAGAACGTGCGGAACTGGTGGAAGCCCGCCTTCACGAAGCCGTGGTCCGGGTCCACGACCTTGAGCTTCACCGAGAAATCCTGCCCACCGTAAATCGCACGCCCATCGAGTTCCAACAGCCCCTTCTGACCGAACATCAGCTCGTAATGGAAGTCGTCCAAACCGCCGAGCACGCCTGGCTGCCGCCCCCAGCGCTCCTGAAACTGCGAGCGATCGCCCTTCACCGCCGCACCGCCAACACCGAAGGTGATCCAGTTCGCTGGTTCCTCGTTGGGATCGGCCGCCGCCGTCTTCTTTGGCTCCACGACCTTGTTCGTCTCCGCCGCCCGCGCGGGCCTTCCCGGCGTCACCGATAAGAGCAGCGCCAGCAGGAGCGCGACCTTGGTCGGATGCAGAAGGATGGTTTTTATGGTGACTCCTCAGAAACGCAGTGAAGAACCGATGTTGGAACCGTGGACCGCCTCATGGCAGCCGCCGCTGAAGCAGCTCCCGCGCGTCATGCGCGTCGAGTGGTCCTGACCGCCGATGAAGATCGCGCCAGCCGCCGCTTGCTGTTGGAAGTGGCACTTGAGGCAGAGCGTCGAATTGCGCTCGGCGAGCATGCGGCGGTTCACCGAACCGTGCGGCTTGTGGCAGGTGGTGCAGCCCTCGCGCACCGCCTCGTGCTCGAACACGAACGGCCCGGACTGCGCCGTGTGGCAGCGCCCGCAGGTCTCGTGTTCCGTCGCTAGCTGCGTGCCGCCGCCCGCGATGGCCGAGCCCTTGTGCGGGTGATGGCAATCCGCACAGCTCATCTTGCCCTCGGGGACCGGATGCCGGTGCGGCAGGTTGAACTCACCGCGCTTGTCGAGGTGGCACTTGAAGCACGCCTCGGAATCGCGGCGCGGATTGAGGATGTTGTTGCGCCCGCCGCCGGCCTGGGCGTGCAGGCTGCCGGGCCCGTGGCAGCCTTCGCAGCCGAGGTGGTCGGCGTTGGCGCCCTTGGCCTGGAGGCGCGCGTGGCTGGAAGTCTTGAAGTCCCGCACTTGCTCCGCGTGGCACTGCGCGCAGTTTTGATTACCCACGAAGTCAGCTCCGGGGATGCTCGGCATTTCCACCACCGTCCGCGTGACCGTGGCGCACGAGACCATGGCCGCCGCCGCCAGCACGCTCAAACCCAAGACACCCCAGCGCACCGCCGGCGCGACCCAACGGTCGGTCGGCTGCGTAGTGATCTCCTCCACTCCGTCTGGTTGGTTGTCTGCTTTCACGCCGCCAGCGTCGCGATCGCGGTCATGGCGGGCTAACCATTTCTTGCCCAGAGCTTCGCATCCGATGGTGCACATACTGGCCAGTGGCTCGGGCAAACTTCGGGCTCAATTCACCGATTGTCGCCGTGCGGAGCATCCCTTAGTTTCTGACCATGCCAAGCGTAGTGCATCTTGAATCCGTCGGGCTGCTTGAACTCGCCCGGATCGGCCAATCGGTAGCGGCCAAGCGTGCAACCGGTGGGCGACCCCATTGACCGCTCCTCGTGCCCGCTGCGTTCCTCCCTTGATGGATTTTCTTCTCACCACTCTCGCTCGCCTCGTGATCGCAGGCCTGCAGGTGCTGCCGCTTGGAGTGGTGGCGCGGCTGGGACGGGCCTTGGGCGCGATCGTGCATCTGCTGGATCGGCGGCATCGCCGCGTCGCCGTGCGCAACCTCGCGCTGTGTTTCCCGGAGAAGTCCACCGCCGAGGTCCACGCACTGGCGCGGGAAAACTTCAAACGCATCGGCGAGAGTTTCGCCTGTGCGGTGAAGACAGCCGCGTTCTCCGCCGAGGAAGTTCGAGCGGTGCTGACTTGCTCCGGCGTGGAAAAGCTTCCGCCGGGGCCAACTGACGCGCGGCCCAATGTAGTGGTGGCGGTTGGTCACTTCGGCAACTTCGAGTTGTATGCGCGGACGAACCTCTTCGTGCCCGGCTACCAGATGGCGACGACGTATCGCGGCCTGCGCCAACCGGGGGTCAATGCACTCATGCAATCCCTGCGCGCGCGGTCCGGCGCGCTCTACTTCGAGCGCCGTCGGGACGCCGCCGCACTGAAGGACGCGCTGACGCGGCCCGGCCTGATGCTCGGCCAGCTCGCCGACCAGCACGCCGGAGACCGCGGCGCGCGGCTGCCGTTCTTCGGGCGCGACTGCTCCACCAGCCTTGCCGCGCCGGTGCTGGCGTTGCGCTACGGCTGCGGGCTTCACACC
>JBJTAU010000111.1:0-2670 GCA_046090965.1 Limisphaerales bacterium
TCCTTGAGGATCTGCTCGATGCGCTCCTGATACGGCCCAAGCTTCTGCTGGGGTCGGGCTTGGCGCTGCCGGTAACCCGGTGGCTCCGGATGCGTAAGCATCTTCTGGAGCGTCAGCCAATGCATCCCCGTCTCCCGGAGAATCTGACGCTTGCTGACCCCCTCCACCAACACCCGCTGCCGTATGTCTGCCCAGTCTTCCATAGTGCGATACATGCTTCATGGTTAATGAAGGCGCTGCACTTTTGGACCGCCCTGTCACACTCGTGACCCCGTCTCACTTTTCGACCGGCGTTTACAACCGCCCTTGTCAGCCGGTTCTGAATTGCTTGAATGCCATTTTCAACTCCGCGCTTTCATTCCAAGGACTTTTTTGACTTTTTTTTGTGCCGAGCTTTGGCCGCGTTCCGAGCCTTGGTTGACCGGCGCTCATTCCGCCACTCAACAAACTGAACAGCAAGTGCTTCCCACTCCGTTTGAGAAGCAAACCCATTCGTCCTCCAACGACCAATGTCCTGCTCCATCTGCGGATTATTTTGCAAAAAGCAGCGGAAAATGTGCATTCGATCAGCTACGTATTTTCCCCCGACAAGATTTTTGAGTCCTTCCTCGAAAGACTTGGGGAGCTTGGCAAGTGATGAAGGCAGGGCGAAGGCTTCGCTAGCCGCAAGGACTTCCGCACCTGTTTCAACCCGTTCTTACAGCACTTCATGGCAAGCGTCCCAAAGCATCAATGCTCGATAAGCAATTCTCTTGGCTGTTTTCTCGTTGAATGTCGTCGCGCCCGCAAGTTGACCAGCAACACGGTAAATCAGGTCTGGCTGTGGGTATTCACTGCGCAGCTCATCATTGTAGTTTCGCTGTTCGCTCTCGCCCATCAATGCATCGGCAATCACGGTTGCGTTAAATTGGCCTTTTCTCTTCTTCCGCATGATATTGGTCGGTGCTTGTCGGTGAATCAGCGCAAAGTCTGCGAAGTTGTGGCTTAATGCTCAGTCACTTGTCGGGATGTGCAAATCCTCGGTTGGTCCGCTGGCGCTGGTAAGTTCACTCTAGGTCACGCCATGGCAAGCGTCTTGGCGCAATAGCTGTTGAGGCTTTCCCCGGCGGCAACTGCTTTGAGCGCAAGGCGGCGGTGCAGGGATGGCTCGACGCGGAGGACGAACTTTCCGCTGTAGTTGCGGCAGTCGGACGCGGCTTCCGGCAAAGCCGTGCCGTCGGTTTCCAAAAGCTCAATCCACTCTTCGACAATCCGGCAAAGCGCCGCATAGACCTTGGCCTCGTCGTCGCCGTGGCAGCAGAGGCCAATGATGGGAGGCGCGCCGCCGACGAAGCAGGGGTCCTCCTCGCTCCACTCCACGAGTTTCGTGTAACGGGCGGACTTGGCTTTGCGTTCCTTGCGCGTCTGGGCCATCGGGTTAGGGCGGTTGTGAGCGTCAAGCGGCCTGCAATTCCGCCATTGGCTCGACTTCGCGTTCGATTCGCCGCGATTTCTGGTAGCGGGCCAACCGCAGGGCGGTGTCCGCCGTGACGCCTCGCTTCTCTAGGACAATCTCATTGATGCGGCGCGGCGGGACGCGCAGCGCACGAGCAAGCGCGTTTTGCGACATTTCACGCGGGAGCAAGAATTCCTCGCGGAGAATCTCGCCCGGATGGATCGGGGGCAATTGGTTCGGCTACATAGCTGCTCACGCTGCGGCGGCTTTGCGCACAGCGCGGGGATTCAGCGCGGCAAGTCTCAAGAGCACGCGCGCCGCGCCGGTGGGCTTGCGCCAGCCTTGTTCCCAATTGTGCAGCGTCCGCACGCTGATGCCCATGAGTCGGGCGAATTCGGTCTGCGACAGGCCCAGCTTGCGGCGGGCTTCCACGGCCTCCTCGCGCTGCCAAGCGTCGGCTTGCTCGCGCCGAAAGGTTTCGGGGGCGAGTTCCTTCCGCACGGGGCGTCCATCGGCATCAAGGGTGACGCGATAGACACGGGCCGGGGCTTGCTCGCCACGCCGGAGGGCGTCCAACTCGCGGTGAATGTGCTGATAGGTCGTTTTCATTGGTTCAGTTCGCGTTGAATCTTCTTCACTTCGGCGGCGGGCAGATCGTCCGCTTCGTTCTTCGCGTAAATGCGGCAAAGCCAGATGACGCCCGCCGCGTTCTGCCAGTAATAAATCACCCGCGCCCCGCCGCGCTTGCCGTGGCCTTTCGCCGCCACCCGGATTTTCCGCAACCCGCCCGATGCAGGAATCACGCTGCCCTCGCCGGGGCATTTCAGCAGGCGCACGAAGAAGTCGAGTTCTGCGTCCTCATCCAGCAAGTCGTGAACGCGCTTGGTGTAAGCGGGTAGTTCCGCGAAGGTCACGCGGACAACCCTACTTCAATGACGTAGTGTGTCAATGGCGTTTGCCGGTGTTCAACCCTTGGCGTTCAAGCCCGGCAACTTGCCGACGGCGGCGCGGAGGGTGGCAAGCTCGTGGTGCGTGTAGCCGCCGTGGACAGCTTCGCTCTTGTGGCCCGTGAGCTTCATCCGCAGTTCCGGGGCAACGCCCGCGTTCGCCAGCGCGCTCGTGAACGAGTGGCGGAGGGCGTGGAACGTGCGCTTGGAAAGCATCCGCACGCCCGCGCCTTGCACCGTCTGCAAGTCGAGTCCCGCCTTCCGCATGATGCGCTTGAAGCCTTCACT
>JBJTAU010000112.1:0-8354 GCA_046090965.1 Limisphaerales bacterium
CCACGCACCACGCACCACGCGGCCGCAATCTCGCGATGGCGCTCACGCTGTTGATGGCACTCCTGTCTCCCGCCCGCGATGCCCAACCCCTCACTGCCCCGCCGCAGCTCCCCCACGCCCGCGTCGTCGTCGTGCAGGACGCGCAGGCGATGGAAGCCTTCACGCCGCGGGCGGACATCGTGCGCCGCATGGTGGATCGCGGCATCCTCGCGCACACGAGCAAGACGAACTTGGCCGACGCCTGGCGCAGCGTGGTGAAGACCAACGACGTCGTCGGCCTGAAAGTCTTCTCTGGGCCCGGCCACACGAGCGGCACGCGCCCGGCGGTCGTCGCGGCCGTGGTGGAAGGCTTGCTCGCCGCCGGTCTGCCGCCCACGAACATCGTCATCTGGGACAAGCAGCTCGTGGACTTGCGCATCGCCGGCTACGGCGAGCTGGCTGCGCGCTACGGCGTGCGCCTCGCCGCCGCCGCAAGCGCCGGCTGGGACGACAAGACCTATTACGAAAACTCGCTCCTCGGCAACTTGATCTGGGGCGACGCCGAGTTTGGGAAGAAAGGCGACGCCATCGGGCGCAAATCCTACGTCACGAAGCTCGTCGCGCGCGACATCACCCGGCACATCAGCATCGCGCCGCTGCTGAACCACAACCTCGCCGGCGTGGGCGGACATTTCTACAGCCTCGCGCTCGGCAGCGTGGACAACACCCTGCGCTTCGAGTCCACTCCGCGCGCGCTGGCCGAGGCCGTGCCGGAGATCTTCGCGCTCCCAGCGATCTACGACCGCCTCGCGCTCTGCATCACGGACGCGCTCATCTGCCAATATCAGGGCGAGCACCTCACGCGGCTCCACTACGCCACGCCGTTGAGCCAGCTCCGCTTCTCCAAGGACCCTGTCGCGCTGGACACGCTCTCTTTGGCGGAACTCGAGGCCCAGCGGCAGAAGGCCGGCATCCCCTCCGCGAAGTTCTCCTCCGATCTCTACAAGAACGCCGCCCTGCTCGAACTCGGCATCAACGACGCGCGGCAGATCCGGCTGGAGATGAAATAGGCGTGGGACGGCAGTGTCCTGATTTGTCGTCACCCAGCCGGTTTCCGAACCTGCTGAAACGAACCGGCTGTTGACGAAGCCGCGGCCCTTCCCTAAACATCGGCAGCACTGGATTGACCCACTTCAACTCACAGCCCACACCCATCTATGCCCCCGAAACCCGAAGCCAAAGCCGCCGAAGCCAAAGTCGACTCGAAAACCGCTGACACCGCCAAGGCCGCCGCCGCCACCAAGCAACGCGACCTCGATGCCGCCATTTCCACCATCACCAAGAGCTACGGTGAGGGCGCCATCATGCGCCTCGGTGTGGCCACCGCGCTGCGCTCCATCGAGGTCGTTTCGACCGGATCGCTGGCGGTTGATTTGGCGCTCGGCGTGGGCGGTGTGCCGCGCGGGCGCGTCATCGAGATCTTTGGGCCCGAATCCTCCGGCAAGACCACGCTCATGCTCCACGTCATCGCCAACGCCCAGAAGGCCGGCGGCCTCGCGGCGTTCATTGACGCCGAGCACGCGCTTGACCCCGCCTACGCCAAGAAGCTCGGCGTGAACCTCGATGACCTCCTCGTCTCCCAGCCCGACTCCGGCGAGGAAGCGCTCACCATCTGCGAGACGCTGGCCCGCTCGGGCGCGTTGGATGTCATCGTCGTGGACTCCGTCGCCGCGCTCGTGCCCAAGGCCGAGCTGGACGGCGAGATGGGCATGGCCACGATGGGCATGCAGGCGCGCCTCATGAGCCAAGCGCTGCGCAAACTCACTGCGCTGCTGAACAAATCCAAGACCACCTGCATCTTCACCAACCAGCTCCGCGAAAAAGTCGGCGTGATGTTCGGCAACCCGGAGACCACGCCCGGCGGCAAGGCACTGAAATTCTACGCCAGCGTCCGCATGGACATCCGCCGCAAGGACACGCTCAAGGACGCCGCCGGCAACGCCACCGGCAACCACGTCCGCGTGAAGGTCGTGAAGAACAAGGTCGCGCCGCCCTTCGCCGAGGCCGAGTTCGACATCATCTACAACCACGGCATCGACAAGGAAGGCAGCATCCTCGACGTGGGCATCGAGAATGGCGTCGTGGAGAAGAAAGGCGCTTGGCTGCAATTCGCCGGCGACCTCATCGGCCAAGGCAAGGACGCCGCCAAAAAGGCGCTCGTGGACAAGCCTGACCTCGCGAAGAAGATCGTGGACGCCATCCTCGCCAAGCGCGCGGCGGCGGTGCCGGCGGCATAAAGGTCGCCTGTCGTCGTGCAGCCCAAGCTAGTTTCGCGCGGCGCGCTCACGCAGCCGACGAACCGCTTCGTCGGCACTTCGCTGGAGCGGGACGAGGAGTTTGATCCGGCGGAAGAGCCACTGCCGCGCACGCAGTTCCTGCCGGACCATTCGCTCACGGCGCTCGCCTGGAACGACAGCCCGGACATCGGCTTCCGCGCGAGCCTGAATCCCTACCGCGGCTGCGAGCACGGCTGCATCTACTGCTACGCGCGGCCCACGCACGAGTATCTCGGCTTCTCCAGCGGCCTCGACTTCGAGACGCGCATCATGGTCAAGGAACGCGCGCCGGAGCTGCTGCGCGCCGAGCTGTCGTCGTCGAAGTGGGAGCCGCAAACCATCGCCATGAGCGGCGTGACGGACTGCTACCAGCCGGTCGAGCGCAAGCTGGAGCTGACGCGCCGGTGCCTCGCGGTGCTCGCGGAGTTTCGCAATCCCGTCGGCATCGTGACGAAGAACCGGCTCGTGACGCGAGACCTCGACCTGCTCAAGGAACTCGCGCAGCACAATGCCGTCGTGGTCTTTATCTCGCTCACGACGCTGGACACGGAGTTGCGCCGCGTGATGGAGCCGCGCACGTCGCCGCCCGCCGCGCGGCTGGCGACCATCACCGACCTCGCGAACGCGGGCATCCCCGTGGGCGTGCTGACTGCGCCGATGATTCCCGGGCTGAACGACCATGAGCTGCCGCAACTCATCGCCGCTGCCGCGGACGCGGGCGCGCGCTTCGCCGGCTACGTCACGCTGCGGCTGCCGTATCAAAACAAGGAGCTGTTCGAGCGATGGCTTACTGAGCATTTTCCGCTGCGGAAGGACAAGGTGCTCGCCGGCATCCGCTCCGTGCGCGAGGGCGACTTGAACAGCACCGAGTTCGGCACGCGGATGCGCGGCAGCGGCCAGCGGGCGGACCAGATTGAGAAACTGTTCGAGGTCGGCTGCCGCAAGGCCGGGCTAAATCGCGCGCCGCTGGAGCTTTCGACAGCGTCCTTCCGCCGCCCCGGCGGGGTGCAGATGAAGCTCCTTTGACTGTCAGCGCGTCGTTTGCATGAGACCTGGATAGGAAAAGCCGGGGCACTTGGGGACCGGTTGTCTCGCCGTTTTGTAGCGCGTGCAGGGGGCTGGCAGAAACCTCAATCCGGTGAAGGCAAATGGTCGTTGATGGACGAGACGCCTCCCCAAGAAGCGGCCGGCAACTTGTGAACAAGTGGACAATACTGTTAATAAGCCGGACTTTGCCGGGCTCCCAGTCCAAGCGCGAGGGGTTGTGGGGTGCCGAGGAGCTAGCGCAAGTGGTTGATGTTACCTTGACACACCAAGTTGTTTTCCCTATTCACACCCCTTAATACTACGGGTGACTTTTCCATCACTCTGTCTTTAGTAAGCATGAAACTCAGCATCGCCAAAGACCAGCTCATCGCCGGTCTGCAAGCCGTCCAAAACGTCGTGAGCACCCGCACGACGCTCCCGATCCTCTCGAACGTCCACGCACGCGCAGAGGACAACCGGCTGTTCCTCACGGCTACCGACTTGGATGTGACCGTAGCCTGTGGCGTCGAGGCGCAGATCAGCAGCTCCGGAGCAACGACCATCCCAGTGAAGCGGCTTTTCAGCATCGTGCGTGAGCTGCCAGTCGGGGAAGTGGAGTTGGACACAGATGACAAAAACGTCACGAAACTCAGCGCCGGCGCCTCGTTCTACAAGATGAATGGGTTGAGCGCGGAAGAGTTTCCCCCGCTGCCAAAGTTCAAGGAAACCGGCTCGGTGACTTTGCCGCAGGAGAAGCTTCGGGCGATGCTGAAGAAGACCTCCATAGCAATCTCAAGTGACGAGTCACGCTATGTGTTGAACGGCGTCTTCATGAAGTTCACGTCGGAGAAGCTGGTGATGGTGTCCACGGATGGTCGTCGTCTAGCGTTATCGGAGGAGGATTTGCCCGCAGGTTCAACAGCGAATGGCGATATTATCGTTCCAACCAAGGCAGTGAACGAGTTGAACCGCTTGCTTCAGACCAAGGGCGATGTCGAGATTCGCTTCACGGACAACCAGGTTTCCTTCCGCCTCAAGGACGAATCGCCCTTCTCGGTGCTGCTCATCTCCAAGCTCGTAGAGGGCAACTATCCAAACTACCAGCAGGTCATCCCCAAAGAGGCCAAGGAACGCATCACGCTCATGCGCGAGGAATTCCTCGGAGCGCTGCGCCGCGCGGAGTTGATGACCAACGACAAATCCAACTCGGTGAAGCTGGCCTTCACCAAGAACAACCTCACCATCACGGCCAATACCGCCGACGTGGGCGAGGCCCGCGAGTCCATTGCGATCAATTACAAGGGCAAGGATATCAGCATCGCCTTCAACCCCGGCTATTTGATGGATCCACTCAAGGTCGTGGAGACCGACGAGGTCTTCCTCGAACTCTCGGACGAACTCAGCCCCGGCTCAGTGAAGGTCAACACCCCCTTCCACTACGTGCTGATGCCGATGCGGATGAGCTGAAGAGAGCGGCCGGCGCGGCCGCTTCCTTCCCGCACCTCCACCGCTGAACCGGTCGGTGACCAGCCGGCCGCCGCAGAGTTCTGCCGCCGGTCCGCCTTCCGCCTTGCTTGGCGGCGCATAGTTTGCTAAGGAACAAGGCGTCCTCCGACCATGACCTCATCCCTAAACGACTTGAAGCTGCGGGTCACCCGCGCCTTGGAGCGGAAAGAACTTCCCGACGGCACACGGCTCCTCAAACAAACCGAGCGCGGCGAATATCTGGCTCTGACCGCCGCGCAGGAGGGGATCCTCGCGGAGTTCGACGGCGAGCGCACAGTGCAGGAGATTTTGCAGGGATTGCTGCAGCGGGAAGGACATCCCAAAATCCGTGCGTTCTACGATCTGGTGCTCGTGGCACAAGAGAAAGGTTTCCTGCACGAAGGCGAAGCGGAGCCAGTCAACGGCCAGGTCAAAGGTCGGCGATGGAACGTCCGTTGCACGCCGACCGGCGCCCTCGTGCTGGCCTTGTGCCTCATCGGCGCGGGCATTTCCTCCGTGGCGGTGGCGGATGTCTCGCTCATTCCCGATCCGCCAGGCTGGTTTCTCACGCTGCTGTGCGTGTCACTGGGCCTGAGCCTGGCGAACCTGCTGGCCGGCGCGGTCCTCAGCGGGCTGGGCCGTGAGGTGTATCGGCCCGAGGTGCGGTTGGACTTGGTGCTGCCGTTCTTCTCCGTGGACACGCGCGATGCGCTCATGGGCGGTCGTCAGGTGGAGGCGCTCACCGCGTTGCAAATGCTGGCCGCGCCGTTCGGCATGGCACTCGCGGGTTGGGCGACGAATTCCACGCCGGTCTTCCTCGCCGGCTACGTGACGGCGCTGCTGCTGGCCTCGCCCTTCGGCGGCTCGCCGGCGCACACGCTATTGCACGCGCTCTTCCGCAAGCGGCACGAGCTGCCCCACTGCGCGGACATCTTCCTCCGGGAAAAGTTCATCGCGCAGATGTTCGACTTCAAGGCGTCGCTGAAGGAAGACCATTACTTCATCGGGCTTTCGACGTGGGCGGTGCTGTGGCTGGGCGCGGTGTTCCGCTTCGCCTCGGAGCTCCTGGCCCGGCAGGCGAACCTCCTCTTCGAACCGGGCGCGCAGACGGTCATCTTCCTGCTCGCGCTCGTGGTCGCGGCTCCGCTGGCCTACGCGTTCTGGCTCTTGGCCAAAGCCGCGCACCGCGTCCTCGCCCCACGCCTCTCTTCCGCCGAGGCGAACCTCCAGAAGTCCTTCGACGGTGTGCAACGGCCCGGCCCCGACGCGACGGTGAAGTTCCTCTCCGGCACGCTGCTCTTCTCGCAGCTCTCGCCGGAGGAAATCCGCTCCGTCGGCGAGGCGATGGAGTTTTTCTCCGTCAAACGCGGCGCGGTCATCATCCGCGAGCGCGACCAGGGCGACCTCATGTTCGTCATCCACAGCGGCCGGGTGGAAGTGCAGAAGGAGGACGAGGCCGGCGCGTTGCGCTCCGTGGCGCAGCTCGGGCGCGGCGATGTCTTCGGCGAAATCGCGCTCCTGCAGCAGGTGCCGCGCACCAGCTCCGTCATCGCGCTGGAGAACACCGAACTGTTCGCACTCAAGAAGTCTGATTTCGATCGGTTGCTGCTCTCCACGCTCGGGGCGAAGAAAATCCAGGAGGTCGTGCAGGTCTGCGCGTTCCTGCGCCGCAACTCCATCTTCGCCGACTGGCCGCCGCACGCGCTCATGAAGGTGGCGGGGCAGTTTGCCTTTCACGACTGCACTGCCGGCGTGACCGTCCTCAACGAGGGCCGGCACAACGAGTTTTTCTACATCGTCTACGAGGGCGAGTTCGGCGTGCGCAAGGCCGGCGCGCAGGTCGCCACGCTCGGCCCCGGTGACTTCTGCGGCGAGATCAGCCTGCTGCAAGGCACTGCGGCTTCCGCCGACGTCGCCGCGCTGCGCAACAGCCGCTGCCTCAAGCTCGGCAAGGACAGCTTCCTCCAGCTCGTCAGCCGCGACTTCCTCACCGGCCTGGCCATCGAGCGCACGTCCGACAAGCGTGTCGTCGCGCTGCGGAAGAAAGGTGCCGCAAAGTGAGCGCGCTCCTGAAACTCCTCCCGCTCGCCGCCGCCGCTGGCGTGGCCGTGATGAACGCCGATTCGCTCAAGAAAAGCCTCGGCGTCATCACCAAGGTCCAGGTCGCCGCCACCTCCGGCGTCGAGATGCAGGGCATCGCCGAAGCGCTGGCCGGCGACTTCGTCGAGACCAAGGACCTGCCCATCGAGAACTTCGGCGACTGGCTCAAGGAGAACATGAGGGAGAAGGGTGGCAAGGACACGCGCGACAAATCCAAGGACCCGTGGGGCACCGAGTATCGCCTCAACGTAGAAGTCCCGAAAAACGGCTTCATCGTCCTCTCCGCCGGGCCGGACAAGGCCTGGAAGACCGACGACGACCTGAACTATTTCTACTCGCTGACCGGCATCGAAGGAAAGAACGCCATCCGACCCGAGCTGGCCGCCCGCGCCCGCGCCGCCGCCGCGAAACATGGCACCGCCACCGCCAGCAGCCCGAGCACCGGGACGACTGCCAGTCGCTCGCCCGCCAGTCCCGTCCGCACCACGACCAGTTCGCCGCCGAAGATGTCGCAGTCCGTCGAGGAGACGACGCGCCGGGTCATTGAAAATCAAATCAAGCGCGCCGAGGGCGGCGACGCGCAGGCCTCCTACGACCTGGCCAACCGCTACATCGCGCAAGACGGCGTCGAGAAAGACTACGCCACCGCGAAGAAGCTGCTGGAAACCGCCGTGAAAAACGCCGACTCCCAATCCCTCCGCGACCAAGCCCAGGCCCAGCTCGACAACGTGAACAAGGTGCTGGGGAAGTGAAGGATCAAGCGCTCGGGCGGACGCCTAGCTCCGCACTGGAGCTGTCGGCAAATGGCTCCGGCCCGATTCAATTCGGCTGACAGCGGAGCTTTGGTTTCCCAGCGGCACGTTTGACGAGGCGGCGGGAATGACCTTAACTCCCGCCGTGTCCGCCCCACGCCACATCGTCCTCTACGAAGGCGAGTGCTCCCTCTGCACGTTCCAGATGAAGCTGCTCACGTGGCTGGATTGGTGCCACGTGGTGCGGCTCCTGCCGATCGCGGACCCGGAGGCGGCGCGGATCGCGCCCACGCTCACGCGCGAGGCGTTGATGGAAGCGATTCACTGTGTTGCGACCGGCGGTGCGATCCACCGCGGCGCGCGGTGCCTTCGGTTCGTCGGCCTGCGGATGCCCCTGGTGGTGCCGCTCGCGCTGGTGCTGTGGATTCCCGGCGTGATCTGGATCGCCGAGCGCATCTACCAGTGGGTGAGCCGCACCCGCTACCTCCTGAGCAAACTTTTCGGCTGCACGGACGCCTGCGCCCTCCTGCCCGCGCGCAAACGGAGCCAGGACGGATGAGCCAGGCGAAGCTCCGCTAGGTTTTCTGCGTGGTGGCGGACTGCCACGCGCCGTCGGGTCACTATCGGTCGCTCTGGCAGCGGCATTTCTACGCTGGACTGCGGGCCGTGGTTGAGC
>JBJTAU010000113.1:0-3951 GCA_046090965.1 Limisphaerales bacterium
CAAACGCAAAATGCGCGGCCGTCCCAGTGTAGTTGATCAGGCACGAGGAACGGCAGCCCGCGCCGTAGAGGGCGATCTTCCGTCCGCCCTTCGCCTCCGCGTCCAGATAGCCGTGCAGCGCCGCGCGGAACTTCGGCCAACGGTCACGATACGCGAAGGCCTTCGCCCGCGATTCCGCCACCACCGCCGCCTTGGGCGCGACGCGCTGGCCGGTGTAGGTGCCGAACGCGATGAGGATCTGCCCGCTGAACAGCGCCGTCTCGACGTGGGTGACCTCCACGCCCACGTCGTTGAGGAAGCGCGTCAGTGTGTCCGCCGTGAAGTGGTTCACGTGCTCCTCCCAGATCGCACTGTAGTCGGGGGCCGTTTGGTTGAAGCCAAAGTCCGGCACCTCCGCCAGCACGCGCGCACCGGGCCGCAGCATCGCGCGCATCGCCTCGGCGAACTCCGGCAGATTCGTCACGTGCTCCAGCACCTGCCGCGTGATGAACAGGTCGCATTGGCCGAACGACGCGGCCAGTTCGCGCGCCACGGTGGGCGTGAAGTAAGCGCGCACGGTCTCGACACCGAGCTTGCGCGCAGCAGTGACGGCGTCCTGCGCCGGCTCCAGACCGAGCAGCTTGTTGAAACCGCGCTCACGCAGCGCGGCGAGGAAAGTGCCGTCGTTGCTTCCCGCCTCGAACACGGGCGATGTCTTTGCCAGCCCCGGCATCCTCTCGATGGCTTCTACAAGCCTCGGCACATGGGGATTCCACTTCCACGAACTCAGCCAGTTGTAGTCCGTGTAAAACTTCTCCGGCGGAATTGGGTCCATCAACTGCACCAGCCCGCAGGCCTCGCAAAACCCGAGCGTGACCGGGTGCGTGTATTCCGCCTGTGCCGGGTCAGTCAGGAAGTGGTGCGCGATGGGATGCGCGCCGAACTCGATCAGCGGCGTGACCCGCGCATCCGCGCACAGATCGCAGCGGTGGCTCATTGCGGCAACTCCTCCATCCACACGATGCAGCGGCCGGCGGCGCGGCCTTGCTTGAGGTCGGCGATGGCTTCGTTGATGTCGTCGAGGCGGTAGCGTTTGCTCACGAGGCCGTCGAACTTGAGCTTCCCGGCCTGACAAAGCCGCACGAGCTTCGGGATGTCCACGTCGGGTCGGCAGTCGCCGCCCTCGGAGCCAGTGAGCACCTTTTTGAAGTGCAGCGGCAAGGTGTAGAAGCTCGGGTGGCGAGCGCTCTTGGTCGGCACGCCGACGAGGATCACGCGGCCTTGCGACGCGGTCATCTCGTAGGCTTGTTCGATAAGGTCGGCGATGCCGGTGTTCTCAATCACGACGTCCGCGCCGGCTGCGCCGACGATATTGCGAACTTCCTCGACGACGTTCGCACCGCGCCCGTTGATGGTATGTGTCGCGCCCATCTTGCGGGCCAGCTCGAGTCTGTGGTCGTGCAAGTCCACGCCGATGATCGGGTGCGCGCCGACCATCGCGGCGAATTGCACGAGGTTCAGCCCCACGCCGCCGGTGCCGAGGATGACGATGCTCTCGCCGATGCCGAGCTTGGCGTTGTTGTTGAGCACGCCCATCGCGGTCGTGACCGCGCAGCCGAAGAGCGCGCCGGCCTCCGCATCGAAGTCCGCCGGGATGCGCGTGCAGCGGTTCTCGGAGATGACAGAATACTCGCTGAAGGTCGTGACCCAACCGGAGTTGATCTTGGGGAAACGCGCCGAGGTGTAAGCCGCGACTGGCCCTTGGAGGCCCGCGCCCTTGCGCCAGGGGCAGACGACGCGGTCACCGGGCTTCACGCTGACCACACCTTCGCCGACTTCTTGCACGGTGGCGGTGGCCTCATGACCGAGCAGGTGCGGGAGGAACTTGTCCGGGCCTTTCGCGCCCTCGATCTCGTTGATCTGCGCGCCGCAGATGCCACTGCAATGAATCTTCACACGCACCTGCCCGAAACGCAGCGGGCCGGACTCGATTTCTTCGATGACGAGCGGCTGCTTCAGCTCGGTGAGGATGGCGGCACGGAATTTCATGCGTAACGAAAGTGCGTTGGCTTACTCGAAGTAGATGAACTCGTAGTCGCCCGTGAAGCCGAAGTGGCGATAGAGCCAGACCCATGCCTCCGAATCGAAGAACGCCTCGGCGGTGAGTGCCCAGCACTGGAGGTTGAAAAGCTCCTGCTCGTTGCGATAGCTCTCGAGCATGACGTAGCCCTGCTTGCCAACGCGCTGAATCTCGCCGAGCGCGGATTGGAGGTCGGGGATGCGCAGGTTGTGCAGGCAGCCGAGGGAAAGCACGAGGTCGAAGTGCTTGTCCGCCCACGGATACTTGTCCTGCGCGCGGTGGATCATGAGCTTCGGCCGCACCGCCTCCGGCGCGGTGGCGATGCCGTGCTTGGAGATGTCGAAGCCGACCAGCTCCGCGTTCGGAAGCAACTGCTGTAGCTCGTAGAGCAGGTGCGCCTTGCCGCAGCCCACATCCAGAATCCTCGCGTCCGGCTTGAGTCCGTAGGTGGCGATGATCTGCTCCGCGACGGGCTTCCAGCGGCCGTCATATTTGTAGCCGCCGTAGCCGAAGCGCCGGTCGCCGTCCCAGTAGTCGAACTCGTATTCCTTGGCCTTCAGCATGCAGGTGATCTTGTCGTCCACCATGCGGTCAACGTATTTGCGCGCCGTGCGCTTGTGCAGCGGGGTGAAGAAGTTTCTGAGTTGGCCCATAGATTATTTCGAGAGGAGTTGCTTCGCCTTCGCCGCCAGATTCGCAGCGGTCAAACCATACTTGCCCATGATCTCCGCCTGCGAGCCAAGCTCCTCGGTGAAGACATCCGGGAAACCCAGCCGCGCGAACGGCACGCCGCCCCGGCCCGCGTCCATCAGAGTCTCTGCGACCGCGCTGCCGAGTCCGCCGACCAAGGTGTGTTCCTCGATCGTCAGCACGGCGCGCGCTGACTTCGCGTAGTGCAGCACGCGCGCGGTATCGAAGGGCTTGAGCGTGTGGACGTGCAGCACCGTCGCGGTCAGTCCGTCCTGCGCCAGCAAGTCCGCTGCGTCGAGCGCGACTTGCGTGGTGATGCCGGTGCTGATGAGAAGAACATCCCGGCCCTCGCGCATCGGGATGGCTTCGCCGATCTTGAACCCGCGCGCGTCCGACGACACCACCTTGTCGCCGCCCTTCGCGATGCGGATGTAGAGCGGCCCGTGCCAGTCGAGCGATTGCGCCATCACGCGCTTCATCTCGTCCGCGTCACACGGCGCGACGACGGTCATGTTCGGAATCGCGCGCATGATCGCGAGATCTTCGTTCGCCAGATGCGTCGGGCCGAGCGGCGCGTAGACAGTCCCGCCGCCGCTGCCGAGCAGGCGCACGGGCAGCTCGTGCAGGCAGAGGTCGATGAGCACTTGCTCGTAGCACCGGCGCGTAATGAACGTCGCGATGGTGTTGAGGTAAGGAATCTTGCCGGACATCGCCAGGCCGGCGCACATCCCGATGATGTGCTGCTCGTAAATGCCCTCCATGAAGTAGCGGTCAGGAAACTCCGCCGCGAACTTCTCCAGATTCTGCTTCGTGATGTCCGAGCCGACGAAGACGACACGCGGGTCGCGCTTCGCGAGTTCGTGGACGGCGAGGAGACAGGCTTTTCTCACGGCGTCGCCTCCAGTTCGGCGAGCAACGCGGCGAGTTCCTCCGGCTTCACCTTCGCCTTGTGATGCCAGTCGGCGTTGTGCTCCGTGGACTTAAAACCTTTGCCCTTCACCGTGTGGCAGATCAGCGCGCTCGGCTTGTTCGCATCGAACGGAGCAGCCTTCAGCACCTCACGCAGCGCCGGCACGTCGTGGCCGTCCACCTCGCGCACGGCGAAGCCGAAGCTGCGCCACTTGTCGGCGAACGGCTCCAAATCCTGGATGTCCTTGCTCGGGCCGTAGGATTGAAACTTGTTGTAGTCCACGAGCACCGTG
>JBJTAU010000114.1:0-13584 GCA_046090965.1 Limisphaerales bacterium
GTGTGCACGTGGCCGTAGAAGCCGCCGGGTTTCATCAGGTTCACGCGCGAGCTGGGCACCCAGTTGCCTTCGTTGTCGGAGGAAGTCAGCTCGTCGTTCGGCCCGACGCCGAGACCGTTGGGTGCGCGGTAACCGGTGGCGACGACCGACAGCGTGGAGCCGTCCTTGGACACGCGCGCGAGGACGCCGTGGTGCTGGTGTTTGGCGGGACCAAGGTTGCCGCCCTTGTTGAAGTAGAAGTTACCGGCGCGGTCGGTCTCGAGGCCGAGGTTGAACTCGTGGTAGTGCGAGCTGATGGCCACGTCGTTGTTGAAGTTCTCGTAGAAGTCGGCCTCGCCGTCGCCGTTGAGGTCGCGCAGGCGGGTGATCTGGTCCCGACCTAGGACATAAACTTTCTCGTCCACGATCTTGAGCCCGAGGGGCTGGAACAGTCCGGTGGCGAAGCGTTTCCACTTGAGTTTGTCAAACTTGTCGTCAATGCCGCTCACCAGCCACACGTCGCCGCTCACGCTGCAAATCGCCGCGCGCGTGGCGTCCTTGAAGAAGTCGAAGCCGCTGGTGCGGACCCATGATTTCCAAGGGTTCGCGTCGCCGTCGGGGATGGTGAGCGTGTCCACGGTGTAGGGGCCGTCGGCTTTGCCCAATGTGCCGGCAGTCTCGAGGACGGGGTTCCACTGGGGCGCGCCGCCCTTGGTGAGCGCGGGGAGGTCGGGCATCACGGCCTTGTAGGCGGCGGCCGTGGCGGGCGTGGCCTTCTCGCCGAACCACATGGCGACTTGGAAGGTCTTCGGCTGCGTCTGCGCGGGGATGCGCATGACGATGAAGCCCTCGGGCGACCGCTCGAGCTTGGCGCCTTCGATGGCGTAGCCCTGGACGTTGAAGAGGCCGGCGGGCGACTGAAAGAGCAGCAGCGTAAGCGCGGGCGTCGGGCCCTGTAGGTGGATGGTGCGGGTGAACGCGCCGCTGGCCGCATCGTAGCCGGGCAATTCGAGCACGCCGACTTTCCCGACGGTGTAGCTGAGGATGACTTGCTTGCCGTGGACGTAGAGGCCGCGCCACTTGGCCCAGTCTTTCGGCAACGGACCGAAGGAGACGAGTTCCTTGCCGTCCTTCACGGGCGGCTTGGGCTCGACGAACTTGCCGGCGGCGTCCGCCCAGCCGGGGAGCACGTCGGACTTGAAGGCAACTTCACCGATGGGCGACGCGACGCCCTCCAAGCCCTCGCGGCCCGTAGGCAGTTTCACAAAACCGCCGCGCCAGCCGAGCGCCATGCGGAGGCGTTCCGTGTCGAAGCACATCGCGGCGTCGGAGCCGAGGTTGACGTTGATGGCCTTGAGCGCGGGGCGGAACACGTCGCCCTTGTCGCCGGGGACTTGGAGGCCGCCGCTGTAGAAGGGCCCGAGGTCCATCGCGTCCCATTTGGTGCCGGCGGGTTTGGGCTTGGCATCGGCTTTCTTCGCGTCCTTCTTGCCGTCCTTCTTCGCCTCGGCGGCGAGGAGCGGCAACGCGAGCGACGCGGCGGTGGCGGTGAGGGCGAGAGCTTTCAACAGTGGCATTTTCATGATCAAGCGGGCGCGAAACGTGGCCCGGTTGACGGGAGGGGACAAGGGAAATTCAGAGGCGGGCAATGGAGTTGGAAAGTGGAAGTGAAGCCACGGCCCGCCAATGGCCCCGATTTCGCCCCCTGAACCGAGGGGAGCAGGGGCCTTCGCCTCGGGTAGCACCCGCCTCTGGCGGGTGCTACCCAAGGCAGGGTTGGCCCGTTTGCCTTCTTCCGCCTTCAACGCATCGAGCACCTCGCCTACTCTGCGCCCATGTCAGTCGCCTCCACACCCGCTCCGCTCGACCGCCCGGTCGCCGTGCTGCGCGGCGTCGGGCCGCGGCACGTCGAGTTGCTCGGCAAGCTGGGCATCGTGACCGTCGGCGACCTGCTGCTGCACGCCCCGCGCCGCCACGAGGACCGCCGCAACGGCTGCCCCATCGCGCAGCTCCAGCTCAGCGAGCCCGCCACCGTGCTCGGCAAAATCGTGGCGCAGGGGACGAACTTTTATTCGCAGCGCACCAAGTCCGTCTTCGAGTTCATCCTCGACGACGGCACGGCACGGCTGCATTGCCGCTGGTGGAACGTGCCTTGGCTCGCGGAAAAATTTCACGTCGGTGACGAGGTGTTCGTGCATGGCAAACTCAAGGTGCTCAAGCCGCGCACGATGGATCATCCCGAGACGGAGATCGTCGAGTCGGGCGACGAAGCCTCGACGCATCTGCATCGCATCGTGCCGGTGTATCCGCTGACCGACGGGCTCGCGCAACGCTGGCTGCGCGGGTTGCTCTGGAGGGCGCTGGAGGAATATGGCGGACAAATTCCCGAGCGGCATCCATTACTTGTGAAGCGTGCGGCCATCTCTTCCTCCCTCTCCCCCATCGGGGGAGAGGGCCGGGGTGAGGGGGCGAAGCGTCCGAGCGACTCGAGTGCGGCTTTGACTCCGCAGCCGCCCCCTCACCCTGTCCTTCTCCCCCAGTGGGGGAGAGGGGACTCGCTTGCGGACGCGTCAATCGTTCTCTCCCTCGCCCGCTCTGCCGCCATCCGTTCCCTCCACTTCCCAGCCGAACTCCCCGAGGCCGAACTCGCCCGCCAACGCCTCGCGCTCGACGAGTTCCTCGACCTTCAACTCGCCGTCCGCGTGCGGCGTGAGAAGCTTCTCGCCAGTGCCAAGAGCCTCCCCTGCAAGGGCGACAACCGTTTTATCAAACCCTTCCTCGCGCAGCTCGGCTTCGCGTTGACCGAGTCGCAAACCACCGTCCTCCGCGAAATTCGCGCCGACCTCGCGCGCGGCGTGCCGATGCGCCGTCTGCTGCAAGGCGACGTGGGCGCGGGCAAAACCGTCGTCGCCGCCTGCACCGCGTTGATGGCCTTGGAGAGCGGCCACAACGTCGCGCTCATGGCCCCGACGGAGATTCTCGCCGAGCAGCACTTCCGCAACTTCGCCCGGTGGTTTGAGTCGTTGGGCGTCGGGGTGGTGCTGCGCACCGGGGCGCGGAGGGAGCAGCGTGGTGCGGGGTGCGTGGTGCGTGATGAGGACAAGGCTCCGAGGTCCGGACACCCTCACGCACCACGCACCACGCATCACGGCCAACTCACCATCGGCACTCATGCCCTTGTGGAGGACACCTTCACCATCGAGCGCCTCGGCCTCGTCATCATTGACGAGCAACACAAGTTCGGCGTCGCGCAACGCGAGCGGCTGCTGCGCAAGGGCCATTACCCGCACCTGCTCGTGATGACCGCCACGCCCATCCCGCGCACGCTGGGCCTCACGATTTACGGTGACCTCGACGTGTCCGTCATCGCGCACCTGCCGCCGGGCCGCGGGGCCATCAAGACCTTCGTCCGGGGGCCGGAGAAATTGCCGAAGGTCTGGGCCTTCGTGCGCGAGCGGCTCGCGGAGGGACGCCAGGCTTACGTCGTGTATCCGCGCGTCGAGGACACGGACTTGAAGACCGGCACCAAGGCCGTGCTCGCAGAATTTGAGAAGCTGACCAAGGAACTTGCGCCGCACCGCGTCGGGCTGCTGCACGGCCGGCTTGCGGCGGAGGAAAAGGAATCCGTCATGGCCGACTTCCGTGCGAACCGCGTGCAAGTCCTGCTCGCCACCAGTGTCATCGAGGTCGGCGTGGACGTCGCGAACGCGACGGTGATGGTCATCGAGAACGCCGAGCAGTTCGGCCTCGCGCAGTGGCACCAGTTGCGCGGGCGTATCGGGCGCGGCGCGCACGACTCGTGGTGCGTGCTCGTCGCCGCGAAGCTCACCGACGACGCGCGCGAGCGGCTCAAGGTGCTGGAGGAAACGACCGACGGCTTTGCCATCGCCGAAGCGGACCTGCGCCTGCGCGGGCCGGGCGAACTGCTCGGCCAAGCGCAGAGCGGCGCGCATCAATTCAAGTTCGCCGACCTCACCCGGGACTTGGAGTTGGCGAAGCTGGCACGCGATTTGATCAATCGCAGGGTCGCATAGCACCTCGCCGTCCTAAAGCGCCTTCTCCCTTCGCGGATTCGATGGATACCACTGTCGAAGACGGAACCTCGCGTTCACTCCGGCAGCTCCAGCTTTGCGCCCGCCGCCGTCCACTCGCGCAGCATCGCCTCCACCTCGGTGGTCGAGCCGAACGGCACCAGCATCCGGTAAGAAAAGTCCCCCGTCCGTAGCCCGCCGCCGTCCCGCACACGGAAGACGCAATTCCACTTCACCACGCGGTGCGTGGGAAACCGCCAGCGGCCGTAGCCCGGTAACGCGGTGCCGGGTTGCGGCTGCGGCGGCGCGAAGATGCCCATCGCGTGCCGCCCGTCCTTCGTCGCGAGCACCACGGGCCGGGGAATTTCACCGGGGCCATCCGTGAGCGGCTCCAGTTTTCCGGTGTTCGGATTGAACTGCGAGAACACGGAAAACTCCGGCGGCATGTAGCCCGTGAGCGCCTCGAACTGCGCGTAAGTGTGCCGCGCGCCCGCCGGCACGGTGAACGTGACGCGATAGTCCAGCACCTGCGCCCAGCGGCCGCAACCGATGCGGACATCCTTCGTGAGCAGGTAATCGGAGAGCGTGTTCGTGTTGCGCGCGAGCTGCCCCTCGCTGCGCTCGCCGGGCGCGAGCCAGAACGCCATCTGCGTGCGCGTGTGGAGGTGGTTACCGCTCGCAGCGAGTTCGAGCAACCGGCTCGTCGAGCGCGGCCCGATGTGGTCGAGGCGCGACCCGGCCTCGGTGGGGTTGAACGTCTCGGCCTGCGCAGCCGGCGTGTTGTCGAACGAGCACGCGGACTGCAACTGTCGTCCGTGGTCCGTGCTGTTGATGAACTCGCGCCCGTCCCACTTGAACGAATCAATCGCCCCCGCCAACCGCGACGTGGTGGTGATGACCACTTCCGATCGCCCCGCCTGCGCGCGGATTTGCGCGTCGCCAGAAAGCACAGCCGCGCCAGCCATCTGCACCAACCAGCCCAACGCGACTAGCACCGTGACTCTCACCACTTCAGCTCCTGCAAGCGGCGCGCGACTTCCTCCGCGTTGGCGCGGCTGTTGAAGCTGCTGATGCGGAAGTAGCCTTCGCCCTTCGAGCCGAAGCCGCTGCCGGGCGTGATGACGACGTTGGCCTCGCCGAGAATCTTGTCGAAGGCCTGCCAGCTCGTGACACCCGCCGGGCACTTGACCCAAATGTAGGGCGCGTTCACGCCGCCATAGACTTTGAGGCCGGCTTTCTTAGCGCCAGTGCGGAGGATTTTCGCGTTGCCCATGTAATGCTCAATGAGCGCGCGGACCTGTGCCTTGCCGTCGTCGCTGTAGAGCGCCTCGGCGGCACGCTGGACGATGTAGGAGACGCCGTTGAACTTGGTCGCGGAGCGGCGGTTCCAGAGCGGGTGCAGAGGCTTCATTTCGCCCGAGCGCGTGGCCGCGAGGAGCGTCTTGGGGACGACGGTGTAGGCGCAGCGCACGCCAGTGAAGCCGCCGTTCTTCGAGAAGCTGCGCAACTCGATGGCGCACTCGCGCGCACCCGGAATTTCGTAGATGGAGTGTGGAATCGCCGGGTCGGAGATGTAGGCTTCGTAGGCGGCGTCGAAGAGGATGATGGCCTTGTTGTCGAGCGCGTATTTCACCCACGCCTCAAGCTGCTCGCGTGTGGCGACGGCGCCCGTCGGATTGTTCGGCGAGCAGAGGTAAATGACATCCACGTGCTTCTTGGGCGGTGCGGGCACGAAGCCATTGCTCGGCTTGCACGGGAGATACACCAGCTTGCCGTAAGCGCCGGCCTCGTTCGCTTCGCCGGTATGGCCGGCCATGACGTTCGTATCCACATACACGGGATACACGGGGTCGCTGATAGCGATTTTGTTTTTGCCGCCGAGCACATCGATGATATTGCCGCAATCGCACTTGGAGCCGTCGCTGACGAAAACTTCGTCGTCGGCTACGTCGAGGCCCTTGTCGCGGAAGTCATTCTTCGCGATCGCGCCGCGGAGCCAGTCGTAGCCCTGCTCGGGACCGTAGCCTTTGAAGGAACTGCGCACGGCCATTTCGTCCACGGCCTTGTGCAGCGCGGCGATGACGGCGGGCGGGAGCGGCTCGGTCACGTCGCCGATGCCGCAGCGGATGAGGCGCTTGGCGGGCTCGGGATTCGCTTCGCAGAAGACTTTTACGCGCCGGGCGATTTCGGGGAAGAGGTAGCCGGCTTTGAGTTTGAGGTAATTGTCGTTGAGGAGGGCCATGAGAGGATAATGCGTAATGCGTAAAACGTAACCGGGGCGCGCCACGAGCGCGACGGCAAGGCGCAGACGGTAACGGCGGAGGGTGTTTTCGCAAGCGGCAAAAGCGCCTTGCCAGCGCGCGCTTGCTGCGGACACACTCGCGGCACCATGAGCAAGGCATTTCAGTTTGGCGGACTGGCGGCGGTGATGCTGCTGGCCGGCTGCGGCACCACGTCCACCGTCACGCTGCTGTCCCCGCGCACGCAGACGCGCAATCCGGAGGGCCTCTACCCGGTGGAGATCGAGTTCCGCAGCAACCGGCAGGCGCTGAAAAAGGAATCGCTCAAGCCCTACCTGCAGGTCGGCGAGAACAACTATCCGATGCGCCGCACGCCGCGCATGGAACATCGTTGGGAAACCCTGCTGCCCGTCCCGGCCTCGACGAACCGAGCGGACTACCGGGTGAAAGTGGACTTCGAATACTACGCCATCCCGGTGGCGAAGCCCGAAAGCGTGCTGTCAGCGCCCTACCAGCTGCAGATTCGGGAGAAATAATTCCGGGAAGTTGTTCTCCTGGACGGCCACCGCGCCTCGCCTGACGCGCATCAGGGCAGGATCACACGGTAGTAGCGGCTCGTGTTGGTGAACGCTTGCGGTTCGGAGAACTGAATCAAGCCATAGGGCGCGAAGTTGGTGGAGACCGTGACCCAGTTGGCCAGGTCGCTGGACGCCTGCACGAAATACATCTGATTGGTCTGGCCTTGGATGCGGAGTTGTAGCCCGCCATTGACCCGCTTGACCGCATTGGTTTCAAAGCGCACGGGCACAGCCACATTAACCGCCTCCACCAAAGGAAGATCCAGATTGTCGAGGAAGACGGCATCCAGTGCGGAACGTTGGGACGAGTCCTTGATGTAGCGCCACTCCAGCGTGTTCGTGCCGGCCACGACGGTAAAGGCCTGGACCTGCCAGCCGCTCTCGCCGTTGAGCCGCAACTGGGGGACGCCGTTCAGGTAGAACTCGAAAAAGTCACCGGCGCTGGCGCCAAATTCCTCGCTGCTGACCCGATAGCCGAAGGAGGCGGAACCCGGCCGGCAATTCGCCACCAGCCGCAAGATCGTGGTCTGGCTGTTGGTGATGGCCCCGGACCGGACGTGGAAGCTGCCCCCCAGAGGGGCATTGGTGGCCGCACCGCCAGCCGCCGAGACGAACCAAGGAGCGATGCCCACCGCGTTGTTCGTGGTCCAGCCGATGTTGCTGCGGAAGGCACCGGCTTCAAAATTGTCCGCCACCAGAAGCGGAGCGAAGACGGCGCTCAAAGAGGTGGGCCGTTTCATCGTGATGCGAAGCGGGTTGTCGAGGGACAGTTCATCGCCCACCCATGTCACAAAACTAAATCCATTCGAGGCGACGGCCGTAACGTCCACCGGGCTGTTGCTCGGGAAGGAGCCAGAAATGGGGAACACGACGCCGCCCGCCGAGGCGGTCACGGTCAGATCGTAGATGGGCACGGGAGTGAAACTGTAACCGAGAACAATCTGGCCGGATGTGCCCGCCAGCCCATCCACGGCGATGTAGTAGCGAACGCCGGACCGAACGGCCTGTAGCAACTCGCTGTGGACACCGCCGCCGCCGTTGGGGGCGTCGTCGTTGGCAGCGACCGCCGTAAGACGATCAACCCGGGTGCCGGTGTAGATCGCCAAGAGCGTGTCAAAGGTGGAGTTGGACGTGGAGATCGAGAACAATCCGTCGCTGGGCGGGGTGAAGTAATACCAAACGGACTTGCCCCCCTGTTTGCCCACATGCAGGGGCTCGCCCGGCTCGCTGGTCGCGTTGACATTGTTGGTCGTCGTTCCTCCGAAGGTGCCGGACAGTTCCAGCGCGTTTGCAAACACGTAGTTGAAGTGATCGAATACGCGATAGATGACCTGAAAGGAGAGCGGGTCGGAGGCGTTGCCGGAAAAGTCGGCGGCGGAAACTTGAATCACGTTGGTCCCGGCCACCAGAAACAGCGGCACGGTCCAATTGTTCGTGCCGGAGGCGGTCGCGGAGAGGCCGCTGTTGAGCCGGACAAAGACCTGGCTGACGCCGATGGCGTTGGTGGTGGGATCGGTGGCGGTGCCAGAGAGCGTCAGCGCGGCGTTGGTGAGGATCAAACCGCTGGGCGGGTTGGTGACGGATAACGGACCGCTGATTAGGTTCGTGATCACCACCACGGGGGCCACGGTGTCCGGAACGCCATTGAACTGCACGCGCAGGCGGATTTGTCCGACGGAATTGGTGGAAGCGCTCGCCACCGCAATGCGGTAGGTGGTGCCGGCGACCGCCGCGAAGTTGATGAATCCCTGCGTAATCTGGCCGACATCGTTGGTTGCGGCCACCAGCGTGAGGTTGGTCAGGACACTGCCGGTGTAAACTGCCACCACGGTGTCAAAAGAACTGCCCGCCGTGTCCACCAGCACCAGTCCGCTGTTGGTCGGCGCCCAGTTCCACCAGACTGAGTTGGCCATGCTAGACACCCCGGCATGCACTGGTTCACCAAATTGGGTGGAGCCGAATGTGTTGTCACCGAAGACGACCCCGCCGTTGTCAGGAACCTTCGCGGTCGGCGGAAAATTGTCGTTGGGAGGAAGCGTGGCGGTGCGGTAGGCGAAAGTGCCGGTGAAGTTCGTCTTGCCCGGTGCCGACACGTCGAGGGTGAGCACCAGGTTCGTCGCGTTAGCTGGGAGGTTCACGTTGAAGGCATGGCGGTTGTCACCCGCGATGGTGTCGGGGGCCACGCCGTTGTTCAGAAAGAGCCGGTTGGTGAACACCCCGGGCATGGTCCCGATCACGGTGGCGTTGGTCACCGGCAGGAGATCATTGACCTCCACGGTCAGGGGCACCGTGACCCCGGCGAGCAGGGTGCTGCCGGGTGAAGGGGTTAACAGCGCTTCCAACAGATTGTCCCCTGCGGTGGTGAGAGCGCGGTAGGCGTTGACCCGCCCGCCCGTGACCGTGTTGGTCCCGATCGCAGTCACCGGAGTGGTGGTGAAAAGAATGCGGTTGCGCGCCTCGCTGTAGGTCATGGTGTTGGTGAGCGAGAAGACCAGCGCCGCGACGCCGGCCACGTGCGGAGACGCCATGCTGGTGCCGTCAAGGGACACGTAACTGTTGTCCGCAAGGTTATAGGTGGAGGTGATCTCCACCCCCGGCGCACCCAGATGGACGGTCGTGCGACCGCGATTGGAAAAACTGGCCAAGCCGTCCCGCCGGTCCAAGGCCGCAACGGAGATGATGTTGTCCAATTGATAGCCGGAGGGGTAATGAGTGAAGACATCCGTGTCGATCCCGTCATTGCCTGCCGCGGCGACCACCAATACCCCCGCGTTGCGCGCGCGAAGGAAGGCGTCGAATTCGGCCTGGGAGAAGAAATAACCTCCGAAGCTGGCATTGATGATCTTCGCCCCCTTGGCGACGGCGAAGTCCACACCGGCGATGATCGCGCTGGAATACAGAAACCCAAACTGGTCGGCGGCCTTGATCGCCATCAACCGGACGTTCCAAGCCACGCCAACGTGGGATTGCCCGTTGTTGGCAGCCGCGCCAATCGTGCCGGCTACGTGCGTGCCATGGCCGTTGTCGTCGTTGGGGTCGCCAGAGCCAGTGATGGCATTGAAACCGAAGACGTCGTCCACGATGCCGTCGCCGTCATTGTCGACGCCATCGCCCGCGATCTCTCCGGGATTGCGCCACATCTGCGCGGCAAGGTCCGCGTGGGTGTAACGGATGCCCGAGTCAATGACCGCGACGATTACGTTCGTGCTGCCCACGGTAATGTCCCACGCGTTGGTGACATTGATATCCGCGCCGCGAACGCCTCCGCTTTGGGCGAGGTTACGCAGCCCCCAGAGCGTGCCATCCAGGAAAAAGGTATCCCCAGGCGTGAGGGAGAGCTGCCGGACATAATCGGGCTCGACGAATTCAAACTGCCCCGACTGCCGGAGTTGGTTGATGCGATCCTTCAGAGCCTGTGCCTCCTGTCCCGCCGCCGGGCGCGCGGCCTGTGGCGCCAGGTCCAGCACCGCCCACCGGGACACCCCCCGAAACTCGCGGGTGACGCGCAAATTGGTCGCGGTGAGCGCGGTCCCGGCGGTCGCGGCCGTGGTGCGGGTTCCATACTTGACCAGCACGCTGGTGGGATGCACGCGCTTGCCATCCATCATGATCCACGGCGAAGCGCCGTTTTGAGCGCCGGCCACGCCGGCCAGCAGCAGGAGCAACAGCGCCACCAGCCGGCTGCCACCGCGCGCAGGCCGGCTGTAGGGTCGCTCGATTGATTGAGATGTTCCGGCCATGTGCCTGCTCAGGGTTGATAGGAAACGCGGTAATACCGTTCCACTCCGCTCGCCGGGACCGCGTCCGAGAAGGACACCACCCGGTTGGTCGTGGCCGAGTTGGTGAAATTGGCGAGGAATTGCCATCCGCCCGCTAGCAAGTTGGTGCTGACCTCCACCCGATAGACGGTCTGGGCCGCGGCTTCCCATGTAATGGAAGCCGTGAGGGGCAGCACGTTGCTCAAATTGACCCGACTGTTGATGATGATGCCGTCGAAAGGGCTGAGGTCGCTCGCGTTGACGACGCCGTCGCCGTCGGAATCGAGCACCTGGCTGTTCAGCTTGGCGACGTTGACCTTCACCGTGCGGCCGTCGGGCAGGCGAACGTCCACGCCGGTGTTCAGCCCCGCGTAATCCTTCACCCATCGCAATCGGCCACCCAGTTGGCCGTCCAAGGTTTCCACCGGCACGTTCGCGTTCGCAAAATAAAGAGTCATGTTGGTCTCGATGAACAGGTGTGAAGCCAGATCGTTGGTAAGCGTGCCGTTCAGTTCGAGGTAATCCACGTAGAGGGCGTGGTTCGTGCCGGTGCCGGCAAAGGAGAGCCGGTTGAGTGACACCACGTTGTTGCTGGTATCCAGCAACAGGCGGCCCAGCGCGGCGTTGTTGCTGTATCCGGCCGCCACTGGTCCCAGATTGGTGGCGGCCCAGATGTGCGGCACCTCCCGGTTGAAGGGAGCTGTTGTGTAAATGGTCGTGCCCAGCAGGTCACCGGTGGCCGGCTTGACGGTGAGGCTGAAACCGAGCGCGCAGTTGATGCGGTTCGTGCCGGAATTGCCGGTATCCGTCAGGGAGTGGGTGGGGCTGAGGACCAGCGTTCCTGAAGTCAGCAACCGGTGGCCTCGCAGTTTGAGGTCATTGCCCGCCAGTAGGATGCTGCCACCGGCGGAGAGCAGGCCGCTGCTAGCGCTGCCACCGTCGAACTTGGCGGAGTTTGCCGTGATGGAGATGGGGCCGCCGCTCGCGCTGGAGAGGGAACGGGTGAGGTTCGTGCCCGTGCTCTCGTATTCGGTGGCGCGGATGGCGATGTTGTTCGCGACGAAGCTTCCGCGATTGACGAAGCTGGCAATCGGCGTTGCCCGGTCGCTGCCCAATGCGCATTCATACGGGACGATGATGCTGCCCAAGTTCGTGAAGTAGTTCACGTTCGGAAAATTCGTGGAGAGCAAGTTGGTGGCGCTCAGGAGCGGCAGGCTCAATGAACTGGAGGCGCTGAAGGTAACAGCTGGAGAGTCCACCCGGATCACGCGCCCGATGTTCAGGGCATTGTTGATGATCACGTTGGTGCCACGGGCGTTGAACTCCTGAAGCGTCACCGGCGTGACGCCGCTCAACTGGGAGGCATCCACCATCAGCACGTGGTAGCGCAGGCTGAGTTGGGGCGAGGCGTTGGTCACCGCGTTTGTCCACACAGTGCTGTAAAAGGAGAGTGTCCCGTTGGGCCGCGCGACTTGGGTGGCGGCGAAGTTGGTCAGTGTGAGCGTCGAGTTGGTGTTGGCGATGAAGAGCTGGATGTAAGGTGCATCAATCAGCACCGCGGAGCTGCTGATGAGGTTCGTAGCATGGATGCTGACCAAATTGTCAGCCTTGATGCGCGCCAAACTGATGTCGAGGTTGTTGGCGGTGAGGTCCACGCGGCCGGGATAATTCGTCGGGTCGTCCAAGTGCGCCACATAGGATGGCGATCCGGGAGCAGAAGCGGCGTTGCCGACTGCCACCTGCCAAGCCGCGTAGAAGTTGTTGGTGACGGTGCTCAGCAGATAGCCATTCTGATAGTAGGTGATGTTGGAGATGCGCTCGTTGGTGGTGAGGCTGAAGCCGGGCGTGAAATAGGAATCGTAGGAGGAAGAGCGGCTGAGGTCGTAACCCGCAGGACGCGAGGAACTGGCCGTGGTGCTGGCCGAGAGCAGCGAGTTGGTCCGGCTGTTGATGTAGTCCAGGAAGTAAAGGTTGTTGGTGTAAAGCCCGCCAGTCGTGATGTCCGAACCGGTGGTGCTAAATCGCACGATCGGCGTGATCCCGGAGAAGAAGTTTGCCCCCCCCCCGCCGCTGATGGAGGCGAAGCGGACATCCACCGAGAGGTTGGTGTTGGCGAGGTTGGTCTGGACCAGCACCACCTGGATGTTCACGTTGGTGCCTTGGCGATTCGTGCGGACGAACGAGGCGAAATTGGTGCCTGACACACTAGCGAGGGAGGCGTAGGAGCCGACCCCGCCGAGCACTTGCTCTACCTCATGGAAGGGCGATGACGCTTGCGGCGGGAAAAAGCCCCCTGAGGGAAAGTTCAGCGAGATCAAATCCAAGCCAAACCCAACGCCGGAATAGGCCGTCATCACGTTGCCGGTGCCGCCCCCCCAATACACGTCGCTCACGGAGCTGGGATTCTGGTAGGTAACGACGCCATTGGTGTTCACGGAGCGGAACCCAGTGGTGGAAAAGGAAGCTGAATTCCCCAGTGTCGCGGTCAGGACCGACCGAGTGAGGTTCACGTTGTTACCCTGCACGAGCAGCAACGCACCGGCACTGAGATCACCGGCGTTCAGGACATTCGTCGCGCCTATCTGAATAGTATCTCCCACAATTCGGCCCTGATTGACAAAGTAGTCTGAGAAGAAGCGGGAGGTATTGGTGGTGAAGCCAAAATCAAAGCCCGGATCGCCCACGAACGTGCCGTCAATCGCGTTGGTCAGATACAGAGTGTTGAGAGTTTGGAACAGGGTGGAGTTGAACAGCAGGCTCGAATTGGTCGCGTTGATTGTGCCGCGGTTGAGGACGCTTGTGGCATCGATCTGTGGGTTGCTGCCGTCTGACAAGTTGAAGAACAACGGCACCGTGGCCGCCCGCCCCGAACCCGCCGCGCCGACCAGCGGACCAAGGATCAAAGCCAAGAGCCCGGCACGCCGCGCCAGCAGGCGAACCAGAATTCTGTCCGTAACGTCGCAAGGCATCCTCATGGACCGTAAAGTTGTCGCTCGAT
>JBJTAU010000115.1:0-5036 GCA_046090965.1 Limisphaerales bacterium
GACAAGGCCCTTGCCCTCGAGCATCCGGTAGTCGGCAATCGTTCCGGCGAGCGTGGGCGGGAGCGGAGCGGGCTGATCGTTCGCCTTCGCGAGCACGCCGGATGGGAGGGATTCGCCGTCGGCGAGTTTGCGGAACTCGACTTCCGTCACGAGAAAATCGCCGGTGCCCGAATTTCCGAAGCCCAGCTCGAACGCGCCTGCGTCCTCGGGCACGTCGAACGCGAAGCCCTGTTTGCGCCAGTCGAACGTGCCGTTGCCGGTGAAGTGCCGCGCCTCGGCGAGCCGCTTGTTCGTCTTCGCCTGCAATGCCGCCAGCTCGATGCGTCCGCCGGGGCCGTGGACGTTCGCGGCCTTCACCAGCGCGGTCACGACGTAGCGGCCTCGCGCGAGCGGCGCGCCTTTCGTGAGGTTCGCGTTGCCAAAGGACGCGGGGCCGAGCTTCATCGCGAACCCGCTGCCGGCGCCGCAATTTTTCTCCAGCTCGTAGGTGGGCCGCTGGTTGTGCGCGGTCATGAACGGCGTGCGCCCGAGGCTCCACGACTCGCTCATCGGCACGTGCTGCGAGAAGGTCAGCTTCGGCCACTCGTCGGCAAAAATGTAGTGATGGCGCGGGTCGAGTGTGGGCGAGTCGTAGAGTTTGGAGGCGTCAAAAACCGCCTTCGCCTCGGGCGCGGGCACGCCGGTGTAGCGGTATTTTACCTCGATGCGCGTGCCGGGCTTTGCGGTCTCGGGCGCGACGCTCACGCCGGTGTCGTAGAAGGCCGCGCACACGGCGGTGTTGAGCTTGCGCCCGCTGCTCGTGCCGCTGCTGATGTCGTATTCCACCGCGGGCGCGACTTGCATTTCCTCCAAGTGCAGGCCGAACCAAACGCGCGCGCCGCCCGCCGTCTCGAGGTCATACTGCGGGCCGGGATCTATCGGATAAACGGGCCGGTGATAACTGCCCGCGCCGCCCGCGCGTTTCGCGACGAGATACTGCCAGCGGAACGGGTCGAGCGGTGTGTGATGCTCGAAGTCAAAGCCGTAGCGAAAATGACACGGCTCGCCCGGCAGCATCTCCAGCGCGCTCTCGATGTCGTAGGTGTAAGTGCCGCGCTTCGCGTCGTAGCCGACCGTCATCGTGCTCTTGGTGGTGAAGCGGTCCTTCACGTGCCGCGCGGACCACGTCGCCTTCACGGTCGAACCGCCGCCGCTCGTCTCGGGCGCGGTCCACTTCGAGTCGGCGTCCTTGAACGCGCCTTGATTCGCGAGGTCCCAGTGTGAATCCCACGTGAGCTGCGGCTTTTAGCCAGGGCGCAACTTCGCGAAGACGCTCGGGTCCTTCTCGTAATGCAGTTGCAGAACTGGCTCATTGCCATCGAAGACAAATAGCCGGCCACCAAGGAACGGACGGACGGAGAAGTCCGGCCGATGCGGCCCCGGTGGCGGCCGGGTGAGAGAGGGCGCCTGCTCGATCAGCACTTCGCTGAACGTGGCCTTCGCTCCGTCGTGAACGGCGATGCCGGACACGCCTGTCCTGAGCGGCATGAAACGATCTTCCCAGAGGATTTTGTCCACGCCGTCCACACGCACGGAGATGCGCGTGTCCTGTTCGATTGCGGCGAGTTTGTGAGTTTCCTTGAGCTTCACCACGCACGGCACGTCCTTCACGTATCGGCCCTCGGGCCACTTCACGAGCGCGACGACCTGATACTTGTGGGAGAGTTGGACGCGATAGCCGCTGTTCGTGCCGGTGCGCAACAGCAGACCCGCATCGAAGCCGCCGTCGCTGAAGGTCTTGTCCGGCCACGCGCTCCAGCCTTGGCCGAAGAAGCGCGCGCCCTTCGCCGCCTCGTGAATCGTCACCGTCGCGGCCACGTGCGTCTCATCGAGCACTTGCGGCGCGACGAGGCCGGCCCACTTGTCGCTGGTCAGCGTGACGGAGCCATCGGCGAAGATTGGCGATTGGGCTGCCGGAGGAAATGGCTTCCAATCCGTCAGCAATGGCGCGGCGCTGGCCAGCTCGGCCCACAACCAAGCGCCTAGAAGCAATAGGGAACGGTGCATGGTCCAACAGCGACGGGCGGCGAGGACGTGGGATTCAAGCCGTGCGCTGGCTACGCCGCGTTATTTCGCGCCCAGGCAGAGCACGCGGCCGGTGCTGGTGGAGAGGAAGAGGCGGCCGGGTGTGGCGGCGGCTCCGTCCCACGCGAGCGGTTCGAGTTTGGTCGTGAGCGTCGCGCGGCCGGTGGCGGAGTCGTGGAGCGTGAGCGCACCTTTCGCGTCGGCGAAGAGGAGGCGGTCGCGCAACGCCACGAGCGCGCGTGGGTAGCTGGCGGTTTCGCCGGCGGTGGTCACAGTCCATTTCGCGCCGCCGGCCAGCAGCTTCGAGGTGGCGTGCGTGAGGCCGGCCTTGAACTGCTCCTGGCTCACCGAGACCCAGTTCGCGTCGAAGGTCGCGCCGGGAGTGAAGTCCACTCGAAAGAGCGCGGCTTGGCGCGGGCTGGTGCTGAAGACGCTCGGTCCGAGCGCGGCGGCGAGCGGCGAGCGTGATTGCACATCGGTGTAACGCCACGCGGTGCGCGGGAGTTTTGCGCCCGCCTTGGTTTCGTAATAGCCGCTGGTCTTCCGCAGTTCGCTCGCGCCGGTCTGCGCGTCAAAGGCGCAGCGCGAGACGGCGATGGCGTCGCCGTCGCGCACGGGCAGGTCAAAGTGCCGGTAGTCCTGCGGACGGATGGTGCGCCACGGGTCGCTGGCGAGGTTGGGCTTGTCCTTCGGGCGCGGGTCGAAGGGTTCCGGCCACGGGCTTTCCATGCCGAGGTCGGTGAAGTTCTTGAGCCAGACCAATTCGCCGGTGGCGGGCCTCAGGCAGGCGACGCGCACGCCGCCGTCGCTGTTCGGGTGCAAGCCGCCGCTGATGTAGGCCAGGCCACGGCTCACGAGCACCGCGCCCGCGCAGGGGGTGAAGCTCTCCAACTGGCCGTAGGTGGAAATGCGCCGGTCATCGGGCGCGATGCGCCGCCGCCAGGCTAGCACGCCGTCGCTGGCGCGGAGGGCGTAAACCCAGCCGTCGCGGCAGCCGAAAATCGCGAGCCCCTCGTGGACCGCAGGCGGGCCATCGAGCCGGCCGCCGGCGGTGAAGTGCCAGCGTTCGCGGCCCGTGGCGGCGTCGAGCGCGAGCAGTCGATGCGTGTCGCATTGCGCGAGGAAGACGAGTCCGCCCGCGACCACCGGCGCACTGAGCGGACCGGCGGTCCACGGATTGTCCACCCATGCGGCGGCAAGGCCGGTCTTGTAATCCGGCCCGCGCACGTCCACCGCCCAGCGCACCTCGAGCGCGGTGGGCGCCGGGAAATCCGCGCCGGCGGACCGGAATTCATCGCGCCGGAACATCGGCCAATCCTCCAGCCCGGCGGGCGCCACGTCGGCGGTTTTGCCGAAGGCCGGCCCAGTGACGAGCGGATGCGACTCCGGCGGCGCGGGTGCGGCAGGCGCGGGCGCGAGCGCGACGTTGCCGTTGAGCATGGGGAAGCACACGCAGTGTTTCGGGAACGTGTAGAGCATGCCATTGGCGGGCACGTAACCGGTGCGGAGCACATGGCACGCGCCACGCGTGATGGCGTTCGCGCGCTGCGTGCGTGTGTAGAGGTCGGTGAAATGGAGCTGGCCGTTGATGTAAAACTTCTCGGTGAGCACGGGCGGGTAGCAATGGCCCCTGCCTCGGTCTCCGGCGAAGTTCGCGCGGAAGGTCTCGAACGGCTTCTCGAACTGCCCGGGGTTGTAAACCGCGATGCCGAGGCCGTTGGGCGTGCGCGCCTCGGTGAGGAGCTGGCCCTTGTGCCAGAAGGCCGTGGTGAACTCGCCGTGCCGCGCCGAACTGCCCACGCCAAAGAGCCGCCGCTCCTCGACGCCCGTGCGCGCGTTCACGACCGCGAGCTGGAAGTCGTCTTCCTTGCGGCGCGCGGGGTTGAGCCAGGTTTCCTTCCAGTTCGCGGGGCGGCGGACCTCGAAGACGATGCGGTCCTCGCCGTAGCTCGCGAGTTCCGTGCGGCAGCCCCAGTCGAAGGCTTTGCGCCAAAGCAATTTTCCCGTGGCGACCTCCCGCGCAAACAGCTCGCCGGTCTTCGCGCCTTCCCGGTCGTCGCCTTCGAGGAAATACACCGCGCCGCCACCCGCGACGATGGTGTGCGCCTTGGCCGCCGCCTCGCGCCAGCGGAGCCGCGCCGTCGCGGCGTCGTAACAGCGCAGCGCCGTGTCGTCGCCGAGGATGAGGCTGCCGTCATCCAGCAACATCACCGTGTCCGGCCGGCCCGCGTTGGCGAATTCCAGGACGGGCGCGCCGGTGGCGGCGTCGAGCGCGCGGAATTTCCCATCCGCCATGAGCCCGAAGACGCGCGTGCCCTTCGCGACGATGAGCGCCGGGGGCTTGCGGATGCCGAGTTCCTTCGCGGGAAACAGTTTTGCGCTCCACAGCGGCAGGCCGTTGTAGGCGTCGCGCGCAAGCAAGGTGTGGCGGACTTGGCTGAACGCGCGGCCCTCCGCCGTGACCATGTCCGCCGCTTCGAGCACGACCGTCGGCGAGAAGAGCCACTGCACGCGCTGCGGCACGTCCACGGCGGCGTCACGGGAGACGGCGTTGCGGTCCGGGCCGTGCCGCCACTGGGACCACTCATCATGCGTCGCTGGCCGAGGCTTCACGGTGCGTTCCCACGCTTCGCCCGTGCGCGCGATGAGTTCGCCGCCGGGCCGGAGGACGCGGAGCATTTCCTCGCGCGGCACGCCCCGCGCATCGAGCACGAGGAGGACGGAAACCAAATTATCCATGAACGGAAGACGCGCCTCGGACCACGTCTCCGCCGTCACGCGGCCCGCGAGCCGATCCGCGTGCCACGCCTCGCGCGCGGGCGTGACATCACCCGCCGCGAGCAGATGCACCGAGAACGCGCCGACCCCGGCCAGTTCGCGCCCGAGCGCGGCTTCCCCGGAACCGAGCACCACGCACAGGCCGCCCTTGATGGGCGACTGGCGAACGGCTTCCCGTGAGGAAAGCGCGGCGG
>JBJTAU010000116.1:0-5788 GCA_046090965.1 Limisphaerales bacterium
GGCCTTGAGGTCGCGCAGGAGGTCGAGGAGTTGCGCCTGAATGGTTACGTCCAGCGCGGTGGTCGGCTCGTCGGCCACGAGGAGCATCGGTGCGCTGGCCAGCGCCATCGCGATCATGAAGCGATGCTGCATAACACCGGACATCAGGTGCGGGTAATCGCGCAGGCGGGATTCTGGCGCGGGGATGCCGACGAGTTTCAGCAGGCGGATGACTTCGTCGTCGCTGGCGAACTGCGGGCGGTGGAGTTTGAGCGATTCCTTGATTTGATTGCCGACGCGGAAGACGGGGTTGAGCGAGGCGCTCGGCTCTTGAAAGATGTAGCTGACCACGCCGCCGCGGATGGAGCGTAAATCATTTTTGTCCATCTTCAGCACGTCGCGGCCGTTGAGGAGAATTTCGCCGCCGACGTAGCGGGCGGGCGGCGTGGGCACGAGGCGCGCGATGGAGAGCGCGGAAACGCTCTTGCCGCAGCCGCTCTCGCCGACGAGGCAGAGCGTCTCGCCCTCGGCAATGGTGAAGGACACGCCGTCCACGGCGCGCACGGCGTCCTTGCCAATGCCGAATTCGAGCTGGAGGTGGCGGATGTCTAAAAGCATTGGGGAATAGGAGATGGGGAATGGCAAATGGGGAGTCCGGCCGCGCGCGGGCGGAGCGCGAATTCATCATTCGACATTCGCAATTCGCAATTCATGTGCTCTTGGTGTCTGCCGCATCTCGTAAGCCGTCGCCGAGGAAGTTGAAAGCCAGAACGGTGATGAAGATCGCCGCGCCGGGGGCCAGCAGCCACGGGTAGCTACGGAGATGCTCGGTGTTCTGCGCCGCAGTGAGCATGTTGCCCCAGCTCGCCTGCGGTTCCTGGATGCCGACGGCGAGGTAGCTCAGGACGACTTCGCCGAGGATGTAGTAGGGCACGCTGAGGGTCGCGGCCACGATGACGTAGCTGAACGTGCTCGGGAGAATGTGCCGCGTGATGATGCGCCACGGGGTCGCGCCCAGCGCGCGCGCGGCGAGGACGAACTGCCGCTCGCGCAACGAAAGCGCCATCCCCCGCACCACGCGCGCCATGCTTGCCCAGCCGATGAAGCTGAGGATGGCGATGATCATCGCGTAGGCCTGCGTGGAGGAGATGTTCGAGGGAAACGTGTTGCGCAGCGCGAGGATGAGGTAGAGCGACGGGATGGACATGATCAACTCGCACACGCGCATGATGACGGTGTCAATGCGCCCGCCGAAGTAGCCGGAGACGCCGCCGTTGAGCATCCCGACGGTGAACGACAGCGTGATGCCGATCAGGCCGATGCTCAGGGAAATCTGCGAGCCGTAGAGGATGCGCGAGAAGACGTCGCGTCCGTATTGATCCGTGCCGAGGAGGTAGATGGGATGGTTCTTCTCACCGGTGCCGAAGAGGTGCGTCTCGCACGGGATGAGGGCGAAGAGCTGGTATTTGTCGCCCCGCACGAAGAAGCGCACGGGCTTGGAGTCGCTGGTGTTGGGCGCGTATTTGAACTGTCCATCCTTTTGCTCCCAGCGCGGGACGACCAGCCGCAGGCCATCGAACTGCGGCAGGATTGGCGGGTGGAAGAAGCGGTCGCGATCATCGGACTCGTAGTGATACGGCGCGACGAAGCCGGCGAGCATGGCGGTGAGATAAAGCACCGCGAGAATGCCGCCGCCCACCATGGCCGCCCGGCGCGCACGGAGGCGCTTCCAGAACAACTGGCGCGGCGAAAGCGGGGCGTTGCGGGCGGGCTCGCTCATTCCTTCAGCCTGATGCGCGGGTCGCTCCACGCCAGCATCACGTCCGCGACGAAGTTGCCGACAATCAGCAGGGCCGTGGCCATGACGACCGAATCCACCACGAGCATCGAGTCCTTCGCGAAGAACGCCTCGATGGTGAGGCGGCCGAGGCCGGGCCAGGCCATCACGTTCTCGACGATGAACGCGCCCGAGAGCAGGTGCGCGAGCGAGTAGCCGAAGATGGTCAGCAGCGGGTTGATGGCATTGCGCAGCGCGTGCTTGTAAACCACCCAGCCCTCCGACAGGCCCTTGGCGCGCGCGGCGGTGACGTATTCGGCGCGCAAGGTGTCGAGCAAGTTCGAGCGCATCTGGCGCATGATGCCCGCGAGTTCACTTGCCGCCAGCACCAGCACCGGGAGCACGAGATGATGCGCGCGGTTCCAGACCTTCTCCATCGGCGACATCAGGTCGTAGAGCGAGCTTTGCGCGCCGCCGATGGGGAACCAGCCGGTCGCCGCCGCGAACATCAGCGCGAGCAGCGCGAGCAGGATCTCCGGAATGGACAGCCCGACGAACGCTACGAACGCGCAGCCCCGGTCCACGAGCGAATCCTTGCTCACCGCCGCCCAGATGCCCAGCGGCACGGCGATGCACCACGCGACGACGGTGGCGAAGAGCGAGAGCAGGAAGGTGTTCCAGAGCCGCGCCGTGATGAGGTCAGTGGCGGAGATTTTGTATTGGATGGAATAGCCGAAGTCGCCCTGCGCGACGTTCTTGAGCCAGTGGACGTATTGGACATACCACGGCTTATCGAGGTGGAATTTGGCGAGCAGCTTTTCGACCGTCTCGGGGGAAATCTGCGGGTTCTGCTTAAGGCTTTGCAGGTAACCGCCGGGCGTGAGCGACATGAGCAGGAACGTGAGCAGCGAGACCCCGAGCAGAATCGGAATCATGTGCAGCAGGCGTTTCAGGATGAACGTGCCCATGTGTCGGCGCGAGGGTGCGGACTGCGCGCCGCGGAGCAAAGTTCAAACTTCTTCCGCGCGGTCGAACAGTGCGGACATCGCGCCCGCTGGGTTCACTTCGCTGCCTGCTTCTTTTTGCCCTTCTGCTTGGCCCCGGGCTCGCCCTTGTCGGTCTTGCCGGCGGCGGGGTTGAGCTCGGCGAGGACGGCGGTCAGCCGCGCGCGCGCGCCCTTGCTGGCCTCGGTGTCGGCGGCGGCGGCGACCGGCTTCTCGACGAAGGGTGCGTCACTCATGTCGAACAGCTCGTGGCTCTCGTTCATCTTCCAACCCTGCTCGCGCACATACCAGCGCGCGCCCAACTGCACATAGGCCCATTCGCGCGGCGCGCCCTTTTCGCCGCGCAACTGCGGGGCGATGCTGCGGCTGTCGTATTTGAATCCCTCGGGCAGCTTCGCGCCGCCGAGTTCGGCGAACGTCGCGAGCATGTCGGTGAAATTCACGATGTCCTTGCTCACGCTTCCGGCGGGCGTGGTGCCGGGCCAGCTCGCGATGAGCGGCACGCGTGAGCCGCCTTCGAGCATCGAGGCCTTCTTGCCGTTGATCATGCGGCCGCCGATGGTGTTCGGGTAAGTAAGCGCCGTGCCGTTGTCGCCGCTGAACATCACGAGCGTCTTCCCACGCAGGCCGAGCTTGTCGAGTTCGGCGACGATTTCGCCGACCTGCTTGTCCATGTAGCGGATGTTGTCCTCGTAGAGGTCCGCACCGGGGAGCTTGCCGGTGTCGGGCGTCTTGAGGATGGGCGCATGCACGAGGTGCATCGCGTAGTAGAGGAAGAAGGGCCGGTCCTTGTGCCGGCGGATGAAGTCGAGGCTGAAGTCGTGGATGATGTCCGGGTTGTAATGCTCCTGCGGCGTGGTGACCTGCTGGCCGTTCTTCTCGTAGCTCGTCTTCCAATACCAGCCGCCCGCCGTCGGGTCCGTGCAGTATTCGTCGAAGCCCCAGTCGCGCGGCGTCTCGCCCACCTGCCGCCATTTGCCCGCCTCGCAGGTGGCGTAGCCGGCCTGCTGCAACAGCCGCGCCACCGGCCGTTCATCCGCCGACTTCGCACCCGGCCCGCCGCCGCGCCAGGACTGGTTGGTGAGGCCGCCGGTGCGGAAGGCGTAACGCCCCGTCATGAGCGCGCAACGCGAAGGCCCGCACAGCGGCGCGGCGTAACACGTCTCGAAGCGCATGCCCGACGCGGCCAGCCGGTCAATGTTCGGCGTCTTGTGCTTGTCCGCGCCGTAGCAGCTCACGCCGTCGAGCCCGAGGTCGTCGGCAAGGATGAAAATAATGTTCGGCTTCGCTGGTGCGGCGGAGGCGACGGCGGCGAAGCCCGCCAGCAGGAGGTTGAGAATGAACTTGGTCATAGGGTGGCAGGCTAGACCGCGCGCTGCGGCTTAAGGTTTCACACGGCCGGGGCTCCTCGCAGGACGGGCCGAGCCACGGCCACGGGACCGTCACTTCCGTCCCGCTGCGGCCGCGAAAGGTTTGAGTTCCTGCATGAGTTTGGCGAAGCCGGTGAGCGTGAGCTGCTGCGCGCCATCGCTCCAAGCCTCCGCCGGGTTCGGATGCACCTCGATCAGCAGCGCGTCCGCGCCCATCGCAACCGCGCCCTTGCACATGGCAATGACGAGGTCCGCGCGGCCCGCGCCTTGGCTGGGGTCGATCACGATGGGGCAATGCGATTGCTGCTTGATGATCGGGATGGTGGAGAGGTCGAGGGTGTTGCGCGTGTAGGTCTCGAAGGTGCGGATGCCGCGCTCACAGAACATCAGGCCGGAGTTGTCGTTCGAGAGGATGTATTCGCCGGCGAGCAGCCACTCCTCGATCTTCATGGCGAGGCCACGCTTGAGCAAGACGGGTTTGCCCGTCTTCGCCGCGGCGATGAGGAGCTGGAAATTCTGGGCGTTGCGCGTGCCGATTTGGAGGATGTCGGCGTGCTCGGCGACCATCTCCGCGTGGCACTCGGAGAGCAGTTCGGTGATGATGGCGAGGCCGGTTTGCTTGCGGGCCTTGGCGAGCAGCTTCAATCCTTTCTCCCCGAGGCCTTGGAATTCGTAGGGCGAAGTGCGGGGCTTGAACGCGCCGCCCCGCAGCACCTTCGCGCCAGCCTTGGCCACGGCTTCGGCGGTCGTCATCAACTGCTTCTCGCTCTCAACCGAGCACGGGCCGGCCATCACGACGAGTTCCTGGCCGCCGATGACGCAGCCGTTGGGCAGGGTGATGGTGGAGTTGGCCGGGTGCGCCTCGCGGCTGACGAGCTTGAAGCGCTTCTGGATGGGCGTGACGCTCTCGACCTGCGGCAGCACGGAGAGGGTTTCCAGCGTGTGGTGGGTGCGTTCGTCGCCGATGGCGCCGATGACGGTGCGGGCGACGCCGCGCATGACGTGCGGGCGGTAGCCGAGCCGGCGGATTTCGCGGAGCACGGCGGATTCGTCGCGCTTCGAGGTGCGGGGTTTGAGAACGATGATCATGGGTGGTTGATATTGTGCGGGCCGCGCCGGGTTGAAATGCAAAAACCGCAGGCGCCGGCCTGCGGTTTGTCGGTTGAGTGCTTGGGTCAGCGCGTCCCGGCAAGCCAGCAGGCGGAGCGGCTAAAGTAACAGCCGCCGCGGCTAAATCGCCAGACGCATTCGTTCATTCGCGCGGCACCGTAACAGGCGAAGGGGGAGCGTCAACGCCCGATTCGCCCGGTTTCACCTCACCGCCGGGACGACGCGATCGAGCTTGGCTTTCCATCATCGCGAAGCCACGGCGCGGTAGGGCCTCAACCAAACTGGGCGGATGGATTACATGAACGCAACGGGCGCATGTCGTCCACGGCCTGAAGAACAGGTTTCGACAGAGTTTCGCAACAAGCCAAAAGTTAAGCCGCCTGCGGCTTCATCGGCGCGGCTGGGTTCGCCGGGCCCGGGCCGTTTCCGCTCTTCCAAAAGCGCTCGGGCAGGCAGCCGAGGCCGATGAGGACGAGTTGGCTGGCGTTGAAGATCATCAGCCAGCGGAAGGCGGCGTCCATGAAGCCGTAGCTGTGCAGGCCCACGCC
>JBJTAU010000117.1:0-9360 GCA_046090965.1 Limisphaerales bacterium
AAGTGAGCACCACCGGGAAGTCTTTCGCCCGCACGGCGGCGATGACCGTTTGCAGTTCGTCCCGGCTCTTGCCGTTCACCCGCACCTCCGCGCCGTTGATGCTGCTCGTCACCTTGAACTTCCCGTCGCGGATGAAGCCCGTGATCTGCTTGGCCACGGAGGCTTCGATGCCTTCCTTGATCTTTACCGTCTGGCGCGCGTGCCCGAGCGGCGAGAGATCCGCCTCGCCTTCCTCCACGCTCTTCATGCTGATGCCACGCTTGGCGAGCTTGCCCAGCACGATCTCGACGAGCGTCTTCATCTTGTAGGCGTCGGGCGCGATGAGCTTGATCTCGCTCTTCTCCAAGGTGATCTCGGCCTTCGCGTCCTTGAAGTCGAAGCGCGTGGCCAGCTCCTTCTTGGCCTGGCTCACGGCGTTTTCCACTTCCATCGAGTTTACCTTCGAGACGATGTCAAATGACGGCATGGCCGCAGTGTAGCGAATACGGGCGGCGGGAAAAGAGGGAAGAATCAACTCCGCGCTGTAGCGGCGATCTGTGACCGCCATCGTCGCTCACACAGCGCCACTACAGTTTGCCGTCGAGCAACTGCACCCGCACCGGCCGCGACCGATGTCGGTTCGGCAAAGGTTCGCTGGATTCGCGGTCGAACTCATTCTTCGCGCGGACGACCTTGTTCTCGTAAGCCCCGCGATCGTCTCACGCCATGTCATCGGCGGTGAAGAGGATGAAGTTCGGGCGCGCGGGACTCGAAAAGACCCCACCAACAATGGCAGCAGACAAGGCAAGTAAGCACAGCGGCCACACGCTTGCTCAGAGTTATCGGACCTAAAGCCTTGCGTTTTTGTCGAAAGTGTTTCCTAGGGTCGTTCGCAGCCAACTCGCGTCTCATACCGAGGGCAACAGTTCCATCTCGGCCCTCTCGCACTCACCTCGCCTACGGAAAATATACACCGGCCAGCCCACAGCGTCTGCAGTATGCCGTGGAGGCCCCTTGGCTTGCCCCTCAAGCCGCCTTTAGCTTGGTCTTCACCACTTCAATCAGAGCGATCTGCGCCAAAGGACACACTGCAAACTCAACCCCCAGTTCATGCCCAGGACCCGAGGCGAGAATGAGCGAACCTTCGGTTACAAAAGCAAAGTCAGGATGCGAGAGCTTGTAGGTCGCACCGTCCGTGACATGAATCCGCAACGGCTGTTGGGCGGACTTCCCAATGAACTGCTTCATGGAGGCCTGTGTCATGGCCGCAGGCTAATCCGGTCACCGATGAGCTGTCAAACGGCGGCTAGTTCGCGGCCACCGCCTCCGGCTCCACCCACTTGCCATGCTCGCGGATGAGGTCCACGAGGCGCTCGACGGCGTCGGCTTCGGGGATGTTGAACTTGATGGGGGTCTTGCCGACGTAGAGGTTGATCTTGCCGGGCGCGCCGCCTACGTAGCCGAAATCTGCGTCCGCCATCTCGCCGTGGCCGTTCACGATGCAGCCCATGATGGCGATCTTCACGCCCTTGAGGTGCTCGGTGCGGGTCTTGATGCGCGCCGTGACGGTCTGGAGGTTGAAGAGCGTGCGCCCGCAGCTCGGGCAGGCCACATAGTCGGTCTTGAAGCTGCGGCAGCCGGCGGCTTGAAGGATGTTGTAGGCGAGCCGAAGGCTCATGCCCGCGCCGCTCTCGCCCCGAATGAGAATGGCGTCGCCTATGCCGTCGGCGAGGAGCGAGCCGATGTTCACAGCGGCGCGGAGGAGGGCGATCTTGGGCTCCAGCACGGATGGCCCGAAGTTCAGGCAATCCTTCAGCAGAATCGGATTACGGCGTCCGAGGCGGTTGAGCTGCGCGACGAGCAGGCGGAAGGCGGTGATGGGTGGGAGGTTCACGCCGTCTTTCACGGTCACTAGCTGGGTGTCGCAGTTAATGTCTTCGATGCGGAGTTCCTGCGTCGGGTCGAGTTCGAGGAGGTTCAGGTCTTCGTAGATGCCCTCGGGCTTCACGTCGTCCTTGGGGCGAATCTTCGGCGCGACTTTGTCGAAGGTGGCGCGGGTGACGACGACGCGCACGGTCTGCTCGCCGCCGCATTTCGCGCTGTCGCTGAGTTCGCTTTCGGGAGTGGAGCGGCGCTCGAAGTGGAAGGGGTCGAACGGAAAGGTAGGTGCCGACGTGAGGAGGCTCTGACTAGTTCCCGATGTTGAAGTGAGACTCCTCACGTCGTCTCCTACGGTGAGGGAAGGAATCTGCGCGAGCAGGTCGGTGCAAACTTCGATTTCGCGCGGGCTGTCCTCGGTGAGGCTGACGCGGATGGTGTCGCCGAGGCCGTCGCAGAGCAGCGAGCCGATGCCGATGGCGGACTTGATGCGGCCGTCCTCGCCTTCGCCGGCCTCGGTGACGCCGAGGTGAAGCGGGTAGTTCCAGTCCGGCCCTTCCTGTGCGAGGCGCGCCGTAAGCAGACGGTAGCACTCGATCATCACCTTCGGGTTGCTCGACTTCATCGAGAACTTGAAGTTGTGGAAGTCGTGCTTGCGGCAGATGCGGGCGAACTCCAGCGCGCTCTCGACCATGCCCAGCGGCGTGTCGCCGTAGCGGTTCATGATGCGGTCGGAGAGCGAGCCGTGGTTGGTGCCGATGCGGAGGGCGCGGTTCAGCTCCTTCAGCTTGAGCACGAGCGGGGTGAACTTTTCCTCGATGCGGCCCAGCTCGGCCACGTAGGCGTCGTCGGTGTATTCCTTGACGGCGAACTTCTTCGAGTCGGCGTAGTTGCCGGGGTTGATGCGGACCATCTCGACCCAGTTGGCGGCTTCCATCGCGGCGTCGGGCTTGAAGTGGATGTCCGCGACGATGGGCACGAGGCAGCCGCGCGCGCGGAGCTCGGTGACGATGTTCTTCAAGTTCGCCGCGTCCTTCACCGTGGGCGCGGTGATGCGGACGATCTGGCAGCCGACGGCGACGAGTTCGAGCGTTTGCTTCACGCTCTCGGCGGTGTCCATCGTGTCGCACGTGAGCATGGACTGCTTCACCACGGGATGGTGCGCGCCCATCCGCACGCCGCCGTGCGCGGGGTCGCCGATGGTGATTTCGCGGGAGACGCGGCGGTGGAAGAGGTAGGGGGAATCGCAGTAGCGCATGGACGGAAAGTCAGCGAGCAGGAGTAGGAGGAAGACCTCGCGACGACAGGCTCCTGCTCGTAATCCTAATCTTAATCCTACTCCGCATTGTTACTTGGCCGGGGTTGGCGTGGGCGTCGGAGCCGCCGATTCCACCTGGCTCTTCTGCTCGAACATGGACTTGAACAGTCCCGAGCGTTTCCACAAGTCGTTGAACGAAACGTAGGCCATGAAGGTGAGCAGCATGACGGCGAAGGCGGTGGTGGCGTATTCCTGAATCTTCGCGCTCAGCGGCTTGCCGCGCAGTTTCTCGTAGATGGACATCATGATGTGCCCACCGTCCAGCACGGGAATCGGGAAGAGATTGAGGATGGCGAGGTTGATGTTCAGCAGCACCATGAAACTCAGGGCGAGGCGGTAGTCGGTCTTCACGTTCGCGGCGAGCATGGCCAGGATGCCGGGCGGACCGCTCAGGTCTTCGATGCCCACGCCGGTTTCCTTGGAGTGGAACAACGCGTTGAGCGTGCGCCAGGTGCGGTCCCAGACTTCTTGAAGCTGCACCCACGGCAGCGGGCCGGGCTTCTGCACTTCGTAGCGCGTTGGCGTGTTCGCGAACATGATGCCGATGCGGGCCTTCTTCGCGCCGGCGTCGAGGACGCGCGGAGTGAGGGTGAGCACCTCGCGTTTGCCCGCGCGCTCGACGATGAGTTCCGTGGCCTGCCCGCCACGCTTGCCGACGAGGTCGATCAACTGCGCCTTGCCAACGACCGGCACTCCCGCGAAGCCGATGATGACGTCCTTGGACATCACCTTCGCCTCGGCGGCGGGGCTACTCGGGGAGATGTCGCCGACGACGACCTTCTCCTCGGAATCCAGATTGAGCATCTTGAGCTTGAGCGGGTTGTCGGCACTGGCGGCAAGCTGATAAGTTTTGCGCTCGCCGGCGCGCTCCAGGACCACGGGCAGGACGTTGGTCGGCGCAAGGATCGTCGCCTCGAACACCTCGGACCAGGACTTCACGGCCTGGCCGTTGACGGAAACGATGCGGTCGCCGTTGCGGATGCCGAGCTTGTGCTCCACCGAATCAGCCGCGACATGGCCCACGACCGAGGGGTTCACCGGCACCGGCAAGCCGACGAAGTAGATGAACGTCGCGATAACACAGGCGAAGATGAAATTCATGAACGGCCCGGCCACGGCAACGAGAATCTTCGACCACGGCGACACCGGCGGGAGCGGTTCACCCTTCTGCTCGCCTTCCAACGCCTCGGACGTGAGCATCTGCGGCAGCTTCACGTAGCCGCCGGCGGGAATCCAACGGATGGAGTATTCGATGCCGTCCTTGGTCCAGCCCCAGATCTTAGGCCCAAAACCGATGGCGAACGCCTCGACCTTCAACCCGCGCTTGAGCGCCACCCAGTAGTGGCCCCACTCATGGATGGCGATCGCCGCCCCGAAGAGCAGCAGGACAGCGAAGACGACGTAAATCCACTCAAATACTTGTGCCATGTGTCCGAGCCGGTTGTTCGGCAGGGGCGCAACGTATCGGAAGCCCGCCGGGCTGGCAATTGGACAAACACCCGGTGCCGCCGTTCAAGGGGCGAACTTCTGGATGCGCTGGTTCGAGGCGTCCGACACGTAGATGTTTCCCTTGCTGTCGGTTGCCATGCCATGCGGCAGATGGAACTGCCCCGGCCCCGTGCCGTCGCCCGCAGCCGTGAGCAGATACTTCCCTTCGGGCGTGAAAAGCTGGACGCGGTTGTTCGTCGCTCCCACCCAGATGCGGCCCAACCGGTCCACCCACACCGCAATCGGCCCGAGCAGCGGCGTGCGCTCGCCCTTGCCACGACCACCAAAGCCGCCCGGCCCGTCGCTGTTGTCGCCCCACGCGGCGAGTGGCTTGCCCGTCGGGTCGAGCCGTTGGATGCGCCCTCCCGGGGCTTCGGTCGTGTAAATGTTTCCCTGCCGGTCGAACGCCAGAAACTGCGGCCCGCCGAACCGCGAGCCTTTGTTGCCCGCCCCGCCGAACTGTCCCGGTGCCTTCCCGTATTCGCCGAACTTGCCGAGCAGCTTCCCTTCCGGCGAGAGCCGCAGCACGCGATGGTTGCCCTGGTCCGCGCCCCACACTGCGCCGTCCAGCCCCATCACCAGGCCGCCGGGCTGGTCGACCTCAGTGTCCGCCGCGCCCTTCTTGCCGCCCCACTCATTGACCGGCTGGCCCGAAGTCTCATACACGCCGATGCGATGCTGCGTCATCGAACTGACGTAGCACCGCCCGTGCGCGTCCACCGCGATGCCGCCGGGATGCTTCAACACGGGGAACTGCCCAAGGAACTTGCCCGTCGAAGTGAAACGTTGCACCCGATGCGCGTTGAACTCGGCGACGAACAATTCATCGCGCGGCCCGATCGCGAGGCCGATGGGTGAAGTGAACTCCCCGGCGTTCGTGCCCTTGCGGCCCCATTCGAGCAGAAATCTCGGCGGCGTGAGCAACACCTGCTCTGACACGACGCGCTCAACCTGCCGTAAAGCACAGCCCGACGCGCCAAGCGCGAAGGCTAGAAGCAGGAGAGTTGGAACGCGCACGCTGCGAACCTAGAATCAGGAGCGGAGGCGGCAAGGCAATTTGCCGGCGATGCGACTACTTCGCCGGGTCGTAATTAAGCCACGGCCCGAGCCAGCGTTCGGCTTCGGCGAGCGACTGGCCCTTGCGCGCGGCGTAGTCGGCCACTTGGTCACGGTCGAGCTTGCCGACGGCGAAATACTTCGACTCGGGATGCGCGAAGTAGAGGCCGCTCACGCTCGCGGCGGGCCACATGGCGTAACTCTCGGTGAGCGAGATGCCCGCGTTCTTCTCCACGTCGAGCAGCGACCACAGCAGGCCCTTCTCCGTGTGGTCCGGGCAAGCCGGATAACCAGGCGCGGGACGGATGCCGCGATAGGCCTCGTCAATGAGCTGCTGCGTGGTGAGGTTCTCGCTCTTGCCGAAACCCCACTCGTCGCGCGTGCGTTTGTGCATGAACTCGGCGAACGCTTCCGCCAGTCGGTCGGCGATGGCCTCGATCATGATTGCGCTGTAGTCGTCGTGGGCCTGCTTGTAGGCATCGGCGAGCACCTTGGTCTCCGCACCCGCCGTCACCGCGAAGCCGCCGAGATAGTCAGGCTGCCCCTTTGGCGCGATACAGTCCGCAAGACACCAGTTCGGCGTGCCGTCGGTCTTCTCCGACTGCTGGCGCAGGACATGGAACGTCGTGCGGACGGTCTGCCGCGACTCGTCGGTGTAAACCTCCACGTCATCGCCCACGCGGTTCGCCGGGAACAGCCCGTAAACGCAGCGCGGCGTCAGCAACTTCTCGCGGATGATCTTCGCGAGCATCGCCTGCGCGTCAGCGAAGAGTTTCCGCGCCTCTTCGCCGTGCTTCTCGTGCTGAAGGATCGCGGGGTAAACGCCGCGCAGCTCCCATGTGTGGAAGAACGGCGTCCAGTCAATGAACGCGGCAATTTCCGCCAGCGACGGCTGTTCCAACACGCGCACGCCCGTGAACTCCGGCTTGGGCAAGTCGGTGAAAGTGAGCTTCGGTGCGTTGGCGCGGGCGGCGTCGAGGGAAAGGAGTTTCGCCTGCTTGCCGGCGGGCTGCTCGCGGAGGCGTTCGTATTCCGCGCGGTGCTGGCGGACGAACTCCGCCTTGCCGTCCTTGCTCAACAGGCTCGTCGCCACCGGCACGGCGCGTGAGGCGTCGAGCACGTGGACGACCGGCTCGGAGTAGTGCGGCGCGAGCTTGATGGCGGTGTGCGCCTTGCTCGTGGTCGCGCCACCGATGAGCAGCGGCGTCTTGAAACCCTGCCGCTCCATCTCGCGCGCGACGTGCGCCATCTCGTCGAGCGACGGCGTGATGAGGCCACTGAGGCCGATGAGATCGGCGTCCAGCTTCTTCGCGGTCTCCAAAATCTTTTCGCACTGCACCATCACGCCGAGGTCCACGACCTCGTAGTTATTGCAGGCCAGCACGACGCCGACGATGTTTTTGCCGATGTCATGCACGTCGCCTTTCACGGTCGCGAGGACGACCTTCCCCTGCGCCTTCACGGCCTCGCCGCGCGCGGCCATCGCGGCCTTCTCCGCCTCCATGAACGGCGTGAGGTAGTCCACGGCCTGCGTCATCACGCGCGCGGTCTGCACGACTTGCGGCTGAAACATTTTGCCCGCGCCGAAAAGGTCGCCGACGACGCTCATGCCGGCCATCAACGGGCCTTCGATGACGAGTAGCGGGCGACCCAGCTTGGCGCGCGCTTCTTCGGTGTCCTGCTCGATCCACGCGTCGATGCCCTTCACCAGCGCGTGCGAGAGGCGCGCCTCGACGGTGCCTTGCCGCCACGCTTCGAGCACGGCGATGTCCGCCTTCTGGTCTTTGGCCGCGCCGCTGGCCTTTAGCTTTTCGCCGTGCTCCACGAGCCGCTCGGTCGCGTCGGGACGGCGGTTCAGCAACGCGTCCTCCACCAGCTCCTTCAGCTCCGGCTCAATCTCCTCATACACTTCGAGCATCCCGGCGTTGACGATGCCCATGTCCATGCCGGCGCGGATCGCGTGGAAGAGGAACGCGCTGTGCATCGCCTCGCGCACGGGGTTGTTGCCACGGAAGCTGAACGAGACGTTCGACACGCCGCCGCTGACTTTCGCGTGCGGGAGGTTCGCCTTAATCCACCGTGTGGCCTCGATGAAGTCCACGGCGTAGTTGTTGTGCTCTTCGATGCCAGTCGCGACGGTGAGGATGTTCGGGTCGAAGATGATGTCCTCAGGCGGGAAACCGATTTCATCCACGAGAATGCGGTAGGCGCGCTCGCAGATGCGGGTTTTGTCGGCGAAGGTCGCGGCCTGGCCGTTCTCGTCGAAGGCCATCACCACGACGGCCGCGCCGTATTTCAAAACCTTGCGCGCGTGCTCGCGGAACAAATCCTCGCCGCCCTTGAGCGAGATGGAATTCACGATGCTCTTGCCCTGAAGGCATTTCAGGCCGGCCTCGATGACTTCCCACTTCGAGGAATCCACCATGAAGGGAACCTTGGCGACTTCGGGTTCGCTCGCGAGGAGCTGCAGGAAGCGCGACATCGCGGCGACGCCGTCAATCATCCCATCGTCCATGCACACGTCCACGACGTTCGCGCCGTTCTCGACCTGCTGCCGCGCGATGGCGACGGCCTCGTCGTATTTGTTCTCCTTGATGAGCTTTCCGAACTTCGGCGAGCCGGCGACGTTCGTGCGCTCACCGATCATCATGAACTGGCCGATCTGCTGCGTGAACGGCTGCGAACCGGAGAGGCGGAGCGGCTTGGGCGCAATGGGTGCGGTGCTGGCAGAAATGCCGCCGAGCCGTTGAGTGCCGGGCTCCGTGGCTGCAAGCTCGCGCGGATGCCGTCCTTCCAGCGCCTTCGCAATAGCGGCGATGTGCTCGGGCGTGTTGCCGCAGCAGCCGCCGGCGATGTTGATCAAACCACTCTGGGCGAACTCGCCGAGGAACCGTCCCATGTCCTCCGGTTTCAGGTCGAAGCCCGTCGGTGAAAGCGGATTCGGCAAGCCCGCGTTCGGATAACAGGAGATGAACGTGTCCGACTTCTCCGCCAGTTCGGCGAGGAACGGCCGCATCAGGTCCGGGCCGAGCGAGCAGTTCAGGCCAATGGACAGCGGGTTGATGTGCTTCACCGCGTTCCACAACGCCTCGACGGTCTGCGCGGAAATCATCGTCTCGCCGCCGCGCCCGACCGCCGCCGAGATGGAGACGGGCAGGCGGATTTTGTCCGCGTCGAAAACTTCCTGAATCGCTACGAGCGCGGCCTTCGCGTTGAGCGAATCGAAGATGGTTTCCACCAGCAGGAAATCCGAGCCGCCCGCAATGAGCGCGCGAACCTGCTGGACGTAAGCCGCCTTCACTTGGTCGAACGTGCAGACGCGGAAGCCCGCGTCGTCCGCGTCCGGCGAGTTCGAGAGCGACACGGTGAGTGGCCCGATGGCCCCGGCCACGAAGCGCGGCTTGCCATCGGCGTTCGCGACGCGGTCGGCCCACTCGCGACACTGGCGGGCGGAGGTCTCGTTGATCTCCCACGCGAGGTCGTTGAGGAATGTGACCTCGACGATTTTTTGATAGAACGCCGGGTCCTTGCGCCCGCCGTGCTCGCGCGGGTCGTCCACGAAGAACTCGCTCTGGCCGATGCTCGTGGCAGAGAAGGTGTTCGTCTCGATGATGTGCGCGCCGGCTTCGAGGAAGCGCCGG
>JBJTAU010000118.1:0-4169 GCA_046090965.1 Limisphaerales bacterium
CCGACCCCCCCCCCGCACCCACCCCGACGCCGAATCTCGCTCCAAGCCCCCGACCGGTGGCGCGGCGAGCAGACCGCCACCCCAGCCGCGCCACCTCGTTTTACCCAGTGGCCATGACCCAAACCCATTTGCAGAACTTGACGCACACAACTCGGAGGCGCGGGAGATAGTAGCCTCGGGCCGGAGTCCGAGGTGAACGGCCACCAAGACACCAAGCCCCGGCGGGGCGATAGATCCTTCAACCGCCCCTCCGGGGCTTCCGAAGCGTCCGCCCTACTTCGCCTCCAGCTTCTTCTTCAGCGTTTCCAGGTCGCGCTTCAGCTCGCGGCTGGATTTTTGCAGGTCGAGGACTTCGGTGCGGAGGGTTTTGAGGTCGTCCACAGGCTTGCGGGCGGCGCGGAGTTTTTCCAAGGCTTTGTCGGAGACGGCTTTTTCCGGGCGGTCGGCGGCGAGGGCGGTGAAGGTCTCCACCACGGCGATGGCGCGCGGGTCTTCGAGCGACCCGTGCGCGGTGAGGGCGGCGAGGCGGACGCGCTCCTTCGGCGAGTTCACGCGGGCGGCGAGGAAGTCGCGGATGGAATCCTTCTTCGCTTCGTTGCGCGCGAGGAAGGCGAGGGCATCGAGGCCGGCGGAGAAGACGGTGCTCATCAGCGTGGCTTCGCGCTGCTGGAGCGTAGCGAGCAAGGGCGCGACGAACGCGGGGTCGTCCTGCGCTTTCATGCCGGCGATGGCGGCTTCGGCGAAGCGGTCGCGGTAGCTGGGCGTGTTGAGGAACTTCACGAGCAGGTCGCGGGCTTCGGGCTTGGCGTAGGGGCCGAGAGCGCGGAGGGCGGTGGCTTGGATGCCGGGGTTTTTCTCGGTGGCGAGTGATTGCTTCAGCGCGGCGAAGGCGTCGTCGTGATAGAAGCCGCCGAGGGCGGAGACGATGGCATTGCGCACGCGGGCGTCCCGAACCCCCTCACCCCGGCCCTCTCCCCCAGTGGGGGCGAGGGAGGAAATCAAAGCCGCGAGCGATTCATCCGTGCGGGCCTGCTTGAGCAAGTCCGCTGCGCGCGTGCGGATGGCATAGTGCGAGTCGCTGTTCAGCGCGGCTTTCAGTTTCGCGATGGTTTCGCCGTCGCTGCGGCCGGCGAGGTTGTCGAGCGCGTGGTGCTGGCCGAGGAAGTCGCTCTTGTCCGCGAGTTGCGTGAAGAGCATCGGCGTGGCGGGCCTGAAGTTGATGCGCGCGAGCAACGTGAGGCCGGGGTCCACGCGCACCACGTCGGGCGCGGCCTTGAGCGGGAGGTAGAAGTCCTCCTCTTTGTCGCGGATTTGAACCGTGTGGTCAGTCACGCCGGACTTGGACTTGAAGCGCAGCGGCAGCGGAAACTGAAACAGGTGCGCCTCGTCGGAAATCTTCTGCGTCTGCCGCACGCTCACGCGCGCGAGCTTGGCCTTTTCGTCCCACGAGTAGCTCACGTCCAGCGTCGGCGCGCCGATGCCGTGGACCCATTGCTCGAAGAACCGCTCGAAGCTCCGGCCCGACAGCTCCTCGATGACCTTCCGCAAGTCCGCCGTCTCCACCGAGCCGTAGGCGTGGCGGTCGAGATAGGTGCGGATGCAGCGGCGATACAGGTCCGCGCCGAGCTGGCAGCGCAGCATGTGCAGCACCCACGCGCCCTTCGGATAGGCGAGGTAGTTGAACATCTCCTCCGGGTCCCCGAACTTCCGCCACATGATGCCGCGCGTTTCGTTTTGGTTGGCGAGGATGCCCTTCGCCGCCGAGTAGAGCGCGTGCAACGTTTCGTTCGTGCCGCCGAAATCGCCCTGCCAGAGCCAGTCGTAGTAGGTCGCGAAACCCTCGTTCAGCCACACGTGGCTCCAGTCCTTGCACGTGACGAGGTCGCCGAACCATTGGTGCGCCAGTTCGTGCGCCACGAGGCTGTCGCTGTTGAAAAGATTCTCCGTTTCGGCGGTGAAGAGCGTGCGGAAGTTTAGCGTGGTGAGGCTGGTGTTCTCCATGCCGCCCCAGTGGTAATCGTGGACGGCTACCTGCCCATACTTCGCCCACGGATAGTTCACGCCGATCTCGCGCTCGAAGAACGCCATCATGTGCTTCGTGTTGCGGAACGAGCTCTGCGCCTGCGCGAGGTCGCTGGGCGTGGTCCAAAACTCCAGCGGGATGTCGCGGTGCTTGTCCTCGATCTTCTTCAACTGCCCGGCGACGAGCGTGATGAGGTAGTTCACGTGCGGCTTCTCCTGCGCCCAGTGGAACGCCGTCAGTCCGCCCGCGCCCGGCTGCGCGGAAACTTGCCGGCCGTTCGAGAGCGCGACCATGCCGGCGGGCACGTGGCAGGTGACTTCGCTGGTGAACTTCTCGACCGGATGGTCAATGGACGGGAACCAATGCCGCGCCTCGCCAGGCTCGCCCTGCGTCCACAGATGCGTCTCCGCGTAACCCATCTCCGGCGTGCGGAAGTAGAGACCTTTGCGCGGCTCGGCGGAGTATTTCATCGTCACGCGCGCTTCCTTGCCTACGGGGATGGGCGGCGAAAACGTGAGCACGATCTCGCGGTCGGTGACTTGGTGCGCGGCGAGTTTCTCGGAACTGGTCACGCTGGCGACGCGCAGCTCCACGGCGTCGAGGCGCAACTCGTCGAGCGGCGTGGCGATGGGCTTGAAAGTGAGCGTGGCGGTGCCGGCGATGGTGCGGGCCTTGAAGTCCGGCGTCACGTCGAGCGCGAGGTGGAGCAGGTCCACGCGGCGGTCGGGCGCGTATTTGCGGTAGGCGGGCGAATCCACGGCGGCGGGCGCGAACTGCGTGGCACACCAGCGGCAGAGGTGGGCTTGCTCGGCGGCGAGCGGAGCGACGAACGCGAACAGCGCGAGCAAGGCGGCTGGGCGGAATTGCATGAGGCGGAGGATAGTCAGCGGCGCACGGGCGTCACGCGATTTGGCGCACGCCTCGGGTGGCACCCGCCTCGGGCGGGTTGTGCCGTGCGTCCCGCGCGGCACGGGGGCGGCGGAGTAGGAGATGCGCCGGATGGAATCGGCTCACACCGCTTCGCGCCAGCGGAGGAACTGGCGTAGTCGGAGCCGTCAGCTACTCGCAACCCGCGCGGCGGGCGGGACGCCCAGCCGCGACCCGCCAGAGGCGGGTGCCACCCGAAGCCGAGGCAGCCGCATCGCCATTCTTGGCTCGCGGGGCTGACACGAAAATCACGGCGCGCGGGTGGGGAGCGTGGCGAGGACGTGCTCGACGCAGTCCACGTCGTGCCAGAGGACCTCGGTGCCGCGCGCGGTGGGGCGGAAGAGCAGGTTGCCGGGCGTGGCTTCCTCGCGGAGGGGTTCGCCGGTGAAGGCATTCAAACTCAGGGCTTCGTCAGTCCGAACGGTCGGTGATGTTTTCAGGACTGCGCGGCGCAACGATTTGACTGTCCACGGCCCTTCCGGTTGAAGGTCCGGGCGCGGGCCTTTGAGTTCGTGCGCCAGCACTTCGACGTCCGACCACAATTGGCGATAGACGGTCAGACGGGCGTTGGGATGAAACCGCCAGCCACGCTTCACTTCGACTTCGACCTTCGGCAACGCAACAAAGTAAGCGAGGACGACAGCGAATGCTCCTGCACCCACTTTCGCCACCATGCGTAGCGTCCACTCACCATTCGTCCGCCAAAGCCAGAAGCCTGCGCACGGGAGCGCGAGGCGCAGCAGTGGGCGTTGCCGGAACACGGCTCGCTCACCGCCGCAGAAACTTCGGCAGCCACTCGAAGAAGCCGTCGGGGTAGCGTTCGCGGTTGAGCACCTGGTAGAGGCGCACGGCGGCGTCGAAGGGCAGCGTCACGACCGCGAGGTAGTCCAGCCAGATGAGCGGCCCGATGAACCGCTGGCCCACACCGGAGCCGAAGAAGAACAGGCTGATGAGTTCCGCCAGGAAGAACACGTAGGCCGTCAGGCAGGTGATGAGCGAGACGCGCAGCGGGTTGATGCCGTGCGGTTCGAGCACGTCCTCCTTGAACGCCGCGGGGAAGAAGCCCAGCAGCGGATAGAGAAAACGCCAGCTCGTCGTCCGGCCGGTGGCGGGCTTGATCTTCTTGAAGGCTCCGTCGCGCAACGCCACGTAGTCCTCGTCATAGACGAGGACAACTCTCGGTCGCGCCCCGGCAAAGCCCGGCCAGGGAGCCAGCTCG
>JBJTAU010000119.1:0-4050 GCA_046090965.1 Limisphaerales bacterium
CACCGCTGCCTGAGCGTCCACTTCATGCTCGACCTCGACGGGACGATTTACCAGACGCTCGACCTCAAGGAGCGCGCGTGGCACGCCACGACCTCGAACACCCGGAGCATCGGCATCGAGATCGCGAACATCGGCGCGTTCTCGCCAGGGCAGCAACGGATGTTCGAGGAGTGGTATCAGCGCGACGACTCCGGCTGGCCGCGCGTGGTGATTCCCTCCCGCTCCGGGGACACTGGCATTCTCACGCCAAACTTCATCGCCCGGCCCGCGCGCAGGGAACCGGTGCTCGGTCCCGTGCAAGGCCGACCAATGCAGCAATACGACTTCACGCCGGATCAATACGCCGCGCTCGTGAAACTCACCGCCACCCTCTGCCGCGTGTTCCCCAACCTCCGCTGCGATTATCCCAAGGACGCGGCGGGCGGGCTCATCACGAGCAAGCTGCCGAACGACGACTTGAACAAGTATCAAGGCATCCACGGCCACTACCACAACCAGACCAACAAGGTGGACCCCGGTCCGGCGTTCCAGTGGGAGCGCGTCATCGGCGACGCGAAAAAGCTGCTGCGATGAAGTCTTTCAAAGCCATCGCCGCGATGTCGCTCAACCGCGTCATCGGCGACGGGAACAAAATCCCGTGGCATCTCCCGGAGGATTTCAAGTGGTTCAAGGCCACGACGCTTGGCCATGTCCTTGTGATGGGCCGCAAGACCTTCGAATCCATCGGCCGGCCGTTGCCCGGTCGGGAAACCATCGTGTTGAGCCGCGCCGGCTGGAGCAATCCGGGGGTGCAGACCGTCGCAAGCCTAGACGCGGCGGCGGCACTGGCTGGAGAACGCCAAGTCTTCCTCTGCGGCGGCGCGCAGGTTTACGCGCAAGCGCTGCCGCTCTGCTCAGACTTGTTCCTGACGCTGGTGAAGCGCGAGGTCTCCGGCGATGCCTTCTTCCCGACGTTTGAGGACCGCTTCGAGCTTGTCGCCGAGCTGCGTGACACACCGGAGTTCAAAATCCTCCACTACCGGAACCGTGGCCTCTCATCCGATAAGTCGCCGTTCGCCGCCGCGTGACCCGGCGGGTGCGACGCAGACGCTCTTCAAGCAGGCGTTCGGTCACGCGCCCACGCATCTCGTCAAGGCTCCCGCGCGGCTGGAACTCCTCGGCCATCATGCCGAGTGGAACGATGGGCTGACGCTCTCCGTGGCGATTGACCGGCACCTGTGCCTCGCCAGCGCGCCGCGCACGGATGGGCGCATCGAGGTCGTCACGTCCGCCTACCCGCAGCGCGAAGTGTTTTGGTTGAGCGAGATCACGCCAAACCCGGAGGTTCCGTGGAACGCACTGGTGAAGGCCGGCTTGCGACAATTGCGCGCGCGCGGCGTCCACTTCGGCGGCTTCAACGCGGCGGTGCACAGCGAGATTCCGCCGGGCGCGGGCTTCGGCAGCTCGGGCGCGCTGCTCGCAGCGGTCGCGCTCATGGTGCGGCAACTCTACCCGCACAAGCTGACGGAGACGGGCGCCGTGATCCGGCGGCTGGGACGAGCGCGCTTGCCCGCGCCCTCGGACTTGGAGCGGCTGCGGATGGCCCAGCTTTGCCGGCAAGCCGGGCAAGGTGTCGTTGGCGAGGCCGGCGGCACACTCGACGCGATGGCATCGCTGTGTGGCGAGGAATTTTGCGCCGTCCTGCTGGACGCCCAACACGGCACGGTGGAGACCTTGCCGCTCATCGGCGAAGTGGCGCTGATCGTGGCCGACACCGGGCGGCTCAGTCCCGTGGTGGAGGCGCGCTCGGCAGCGTTGCGCTACCACTGCGCGGCGGCGGCACGAACCCTCGGAGTGCAGTCGCTGCGCGCCGTGGATCCGCCGCAGCTCAAGGCCATGCGCCAGCGGCTCACCGCACGCCAGCACGCGTGCGCCTATCACATCGCGGGCGAGAACCAGCGCGTGGTGGCCGCCGAGCGGGCAGTGCGCAGCGGAGACCTCGAGCAGTTCGGACAGTTTCTGTTTCAAAGCCACGCGAGTGCGGAGGAGTTTTTCCAAAACAGCTCGCCGGAAATGGATTTGCTCGTGGACCTTGCCCGCGCGCACCCGGCGTGCCTGGGGTCTCGTTCCAGCGGCCACGGTTTTGGCGGCTACACGGTGAACCTAGTGCTCTGGAACGAGGCGGAGGAGTTCTGCGAGCGGCTGGAGGCAGACTACGCGAAGTCCACGGGGCGGAAGCTCAAGACCCTACGCTGCCGCGCGGTCGCTGGTGCCAGCGCAGTGTAGTCGCAAGCTTCAGGCGGCGAATGGGAGTAATTGGCCATGCGCAGGTTGAAGCCCGCGACTACGGAGTTCCCGTGCCGCTTGCCGCAATCACACTCAGGTCGCCGATGAGTTCGGTTAGCATCGCGGGGAGTTCGCTCTCAGGCACGGGCAGATACTTGCCCGTCGCGGTGGCGACGATTTGGCCGCCAGCATCGCGCAACTCCGCCTTGGCCTCGAAAATCCGGTTCCGTCGGTTGGCAACCAGTTCGGCGTTCACCAAAAGTTCCTCGCCCGGCTTCGCGGGTTGCTGAAACCGCACGGTCATCTCCGCACAGTAGGCGAAGCGCCGTGAAGCCACCGCCACGGCCCAGACCATGATCTCGTCGAGGACGGTCGCGAGAATACCGCCATGCGTGACGCCCTTGAAACCGATGTGCTCAGGGCCCGGCGTGAAGCGTGACTCAACTTGCCGACCGTTGGTGGCAAAGCGGAGCCGCAGACCGTGGACGTTTGACTCCCCGCAGACGAAGCAGGAGCGCGTGTGCGGCAGGTGGATCATGCGGGGAAATCACGACCGTCAAACGGTCATGATTTCCTTCTCCTTCGTGGCGAGGTGGGCGTCGAGCTTGGCGATGTATTGATCGGTGAGTTTCTGCACTTCTTTCTCCGCCGTTTCCACCTCGTCCTCGGAGACGCCACCGCCCTTGCCTTCCTTCTTGAGTGCCTCCAAGGCATCGCGGCGAATCTGACGGATCGCGACCTTGCCGTTCTCGGCCATCGCCTTGACCGTCTTCACGAACTTCTGGCGCGTCTCGGTGCTGAGGTCAGGCAGGACGATGCGGATGAACTTGCCCTGCACGGCGGGATTGAGGCCGAGGTTCGCCTTCTGGATGGCTTTCTCGATGGGGGCGACACTGCCCTGATCCCACGGCTGGATCATCAACATGCGCGATTCAGGCACGGAGATGTTCGCCAGCTCCTTGATGCGCATCATCGCGCCATAGACCTCCGCCTGGATGTTTTCCACCAATGCGGGCGAGGCCTTCCCCGTGCGCACGCCAGAGAACTCGTGCTCCACGTGCTGCTCGCTCTTGATCATCTTTTCCTCTGCGTCCAACAAAACATCGTCGAGTGCCATGCCCGGAAACTAGGGTTCAGCATCCAAAGTTCAAAGTTCAAAGTTGCGGAAGCGGTGGCAACTCGCGCGAAATTGTCCGTGTGCCGAGAGCGGCGGCATAAATTACTGCCAGTCCGCGCTTGCCAACCACGGAGCTGCTCGGCAATTTACGCCCCGCTTTGCGCGGTTAGCTCAGTGGTAGAGCATTACCTTGACACGGTAGGGGTCGCAGGTTCGAACCCTGCACCGCGCACCACCCTCTCCGCTCCTCTGATTTACTTCACCGCGAACCGCCGCGTGAAAGCCACAAAACCCGCTGCCTGATTCCGCAGCCGGCCGACCAGTTCCCCGTCCTTGAGTTGGCCGTCCGCGTCCAACTGTTGGCCAATGCCGGGAATGAACACCCGCTCAGGATAGAGGTGCGCGTTGCGGTAGCCGAAAATCTGCTGGAGGTGCTCCACCGCGCGCAGTGCGCCCCACTGCCCTGCCGCGATGCCCGTGAAGCACACGGGCCGCTGCTCGAAGCTCTCGGGGAACTTCAGCAGATCAATGAAGTGTTTCAGCACGCCAGGCATCGAGCCGTTGTATTCCGGGGTCACCACGTGCAGGCCCGAGGCTTGCAGCACGGCATCGGCAAACGGCGCGAAGCTCGCGGGCTTCTCCCAGTAGGCCGTCGGCGCGAAAACTTC
>JBJTAU010000120.1:0-4609 GCA_046090965.1 Limisphaerales bacterium
CGCCAAGCGCATCATCTTCCTCGCCATGCAGGGCGGGCCGTCGCACCTCGACACCTTTGACTACAAGCCCAAGCTCGTCGCCGACCCGGGCAAGGCGGGCGACAAGGGTAAGCTCGTCGCGCCCGTCGCGGAGTTCAAACAACGCGGCCAGAGCGGCCTGTGGATTTCCGACGCCTTCCCGAAAGTCGCCACGCACGCCGACGACCTCTGCCTCCTGCGCGGCATGCACACGGACATCCCGAACCACCCGCAGGCTTTCGTGCAGCTCCACACCGGCAGCGCGCGCTTCGTGCGCCCGTCGCTCGGCGCATGGACGCTCTACGGCCTCGGCACCGAGAACCAGAACCTGCCCGGCTACCTCACCATCGCCGCGCCCATCGCGCTCGGTGGCGCGCAAAACTACGGCAGCGCCTTCCTGCCGGCGACGTTCCAAGGCACGCGCATGGACGCGCCCGCGAACATTTCCACCGAGAAAAAAGCCCGCAAGAACGACACCGGCACTGGCCAGGCTATCGGCAACTTGCACAACCCGGATCTCTCCGCTTCCGCCCAGCGCGCGCAGCTCGATCTCGTTCAGTCCATGAACCGCGACCTGCTCGCCAACGGCGGCGCGAACCCCGAAGTCGAAGGCATCATCGAGAGCTACGAACTCGCCTTCCGCATGCAGAGCGAAGTGCCGAAGATCATGGACCTCAGCAAAGAATCCGCCGCAACCATGCAAGCCTACGGCATCGGCCAGGGCACGACGGACAACTTCGGCAAGCAATGTCTCATGGCCCGCCGTCTCGCTGAATCGGGCGTGCGTTTCATCGAGGTCTGCCACCAAGCCTGGGACCATCACCACGGCCTCCAGAGCCGCCTCACCGCCAGTTGCGCCGCCGTGGACCAGCCCAACGCCGCGCTGCTCGCCGACCTCAAGCAGCGTGACATGCTCAAGGACACGCTCGTCATCTGGGGCGGTGAATTCGGCCGCACGCCCGGCAACGGCGGTGCCGACGGCCGCGGCCACAACGCCAAGGGCTACTCCATGTGGCTCGCCGGCGGCGGCGTGAAGCCGGGCATCAGCTACGGAGCGACCGATGACTACGGCGGCGCGGCAGTGGAAAACAAAACCCACGTCCACGACCTGCACGCGACGATTCTCCACCTGCTCGGCCTCAACCACGAGAAGCTCACCTACCGCTACGCCGGCCGCGACTTCCGCCTCACGGATGTCTATGGCCAGGTGCCGAAGGCGATTCTGGCGTAACTCACGCCGGCATCGGCCACGGTTTCGGCGCAGGCTTGCCGGCCGCGCGGGTTGCGTCGGCCACCATCCGTTGAAGCTTGAGGAAATGCCGATACTTCTCCTCAACGGGAAGCGCGGCCAGCGAGCGACGGCGTTGCTCCTTTTGAGCAAACACAGCCTGCGCCAGTTCGGTGGGACTGGCGGCGTTCAATGTGGCGAGCGGATTCGTTTCCATGCTTCGGTGAGTTGGTGCCGGGTCAAGATGCCTTCCAGCCGGGTGTTGTCAAAGCTCGCGCTCGTGGCGAGGAGCGCGGCGCGCTGGCGGTCCTTGGGCCGGTCGTTTTGCAGCATGATGGCCAGCAGATGTTCCAGGCGCAGCACACGGGTCGGCGTCTGGCCGAAGGTCTTTGGTTCCGCCTGTCCCAGCGCCTCGGTCACGAGCGCGTTGTAAGCGGGGATGAACTGGACCGGCACCCCGGCAATCACGACGTGTTCGGCGGCGACTTCGTGGCCGTGGGCGCGGAGGTGTTCGTAAATCGGCGCGAGGCTCACAAGCGGGCCGGACTCCGGCACGAGACAGAAGATGTCGAGGTCGAAAGTCGCCACCGGCTCGGTGTGGAACAGCAGCGCCATCGCCCCGCCGATGGCATGGAGACGGAGGATGCCCTTGACCTCCATCTCATTGAGCACTCGCAACGCGGCTTCCACTGGGGCAGTTTTGCCGGAGCCATGATGCACAGGCAACTGCCGTGTTCACTGCTGCGCGGACTAACCCTTGCGCTGCTGGCCGCCTGCTTCGGCCTCAACTCCCCTGCCGCCGCCGCCACGCGTCCGCCGAACCTCGTCCTCATCCTCGCCGACGATCTCGGCTACGCGGAACTCGGCTGCCAGGGCGCGAAGGACATCCGCACTCCGCACCTTGATTCGCTCGCGCGCAACGGCGTGCGCTGCACCGCCGGCTACGTCACCGCGTCCTACTGCACACCGTCGCGCGCGGGGCTGCTCACGGGGCGGAACCAGACGCGCTTCGGGCACGAGCTGAACGTCGTTGGGCGGCAAAACCTGGAGCCCACCATCGGCCTACCGCTCGCAGAGAAGACGCTCGCCGACCATCTCAAGGTGCGCGGCTACGCGACCGGGCTCCTCGGCAAGTGGCATCTCGGCGCGACGGAGGCGTTCCACCCGCAGCGTCGCGGCTTCGATGAGTTCTTCGGCTTCCTGCACGAGGGGCATTTCTACGTGCCCGGCCCGCCGTGGTCCGGCGTCACGACGTGGCTGCGCACCAACGCCCTGCCGCCTTCCGCCGGCCCGCGCCTCACGCAGGGCGACCTGATTTTCTCCACGCATCTGAAGACCAGCGAGCCGCGCTACGACGACCAAAACCCCCTCCTGCGTGGCACGCAGCCCGTCACCGAGCGCGAGTATCTCACCGACGCGCTCGCCCGCGAGTCGGTCGCATTCATTGAGCGGCACCGCGCCGAGCCGTTCTTCCTCTACCTCGCCTTCAACGCGCCACACAGCCCCAGGCAGGCTCCGCCGCGCTACCTCGACCGCTTCCGGCACATCGAGGACATCCACCGCAGGCTCTTCGCCGCGATGGTTTCGGCGATGGACGATGCCGTGGGCGCGGTGCTCGCCAAGCTGCGCGCGGAAAACCTCGAGGAGCAGACGCTCATCGTCTTCCTCAGCGACAACGGCGGGCCGACGGCGGAACTCACGTCCGGCAACGCGCCCTTCAGCGGCGGCAAAGGCAGCTTCCTCGAAGGCGGCCTGCGCGTGCCGTTCCTCGTGCAATGGAAGGGCCAGCTCCCAGCGGGCAAAACCTTCCCCCACCCCATCACCGCGCTCGATCTCGCCCCGACGTTCCTCGCGGCGGCAGCGGCGAGGCAAAACCCGGTAGGGCGAGACTCCGTCGAGCCCCATATCGAGCGCAGCGAGGCGAGCGCAGCGAGTATCTCGGGCAAGGGCACGCCCAACCAAAAAACTCGCTCCGCTCGCGCCTCCTCCGTCGGCAAATGGGGTTCGACGGAGTCTCACCCTACCAGTTTTGAGGGCCTCACCCTCCTCCCGCACCTGCGCGGCGAAAGCCCGCTGCCCGCGCGCCCGCTCTTCTGGCGCATGGGCCGGCAAGCTGCGCTACGTCAGGGCGACTGGAAACTGCTCCGCGTCGGCGACGAGCCTTGGCAACTCTTCAACCTCGCCACCGACCCCGCCGAGCAGACCGACCTCGCCGCGAGCCAACCCGCCGTCGTCGCCGAGCTCTCCGCCGCGTGGGCCAAGTGGAACCAGCAAAACATCCCGCCGCTTTGGGGCTTGCCGCCGGGGGTGAGGAAATAGCCATGAAATTCCTCGCGCGTTCCAAGGGTGTCCTCTTTGCGCTCCTTTGCGTTCTTTGCGGCCAAGCTCCCGCTGCCCCGCGCAACATCCTCTTCATCCTCGCGGATGACCACCGCTTCGACACGTTCTCATTCATGGGCCACCCCTACGTCGAGACGCCGCATCTTGACCGGCTCGCGCGCGGCGGGGTGCATTGCCGGAACGCCTTCGTCACCACGTCGCTGTGCTCGCCGAGCCGGGCGAGCATTCTCACGGGGCTTTACGCGCACGCGCACGGCGTGGTGGACAATTACAATCCCGTCCGCGCCGACCTCGTGTTCTTCCCGCAGCTTCTCCAACGCGCGGGCTACGAGACGGCGTTCTTCGGCAAGTGGCACATGGGCGAGACGGACGCGCCGCAGCGCGGGTTTGACCACTGGGTCGCCTTCAAGGGCCAGGGCAACTACTGGGCCGACGGGCGCGGCACGACGCGCGTGGTGCCGCAGTCCAGCAGCGAGGGCTACAACGTCAATGGCCGGCGCGTGCCACAGCGCGGCTACATCACGGACGAGCTGACGGACTTCACGCTCGACTGGCTGAAGGCGCGCAAGTCGGAGAAGCCGTTCTTCGCCTACCTCTCGCACAAGGCCGTCCACTCGGACTTCGTCGCGGCGGACCGGCACCAAGGGCGTTACGCGGGGAAAACCTTCGTGCCGCCGAAGACCTTCGCCGACACGCCGGAGAATTACTTCAACAAGCCCATGTGGGTCCGCAACCAGCGCAACAGCCGGCACGGCGTGGACTTCGGCTACAACCTGCCGGACTTCGACCTGCAAAATCACCACCGCCGCTACTGCGAGACGTTGCTGGCCGTGGACGACAGCGTGGGTCGACTCACGCAGTGGCTCGCCGAGCACAAACTGCTCGACTCGACGCTGGTGGTTTATATGGGCGACAACGGCTTCCACTTCGGCGAGCACGGGCTGATTGACAAGCGCACGGCTTACGAAGCGTCCATGCGCGTGCCGCTGCTGCTGCACTGCCCGGAGCTGTTCAAGGCCGGCA